>JAOARK010000443.1 GCA_025210575.1 Schleiferiaceae bacterium | reverse complement strand
ATGACGGAATTATGGTGCTGCCTGAGGAATCTGAAATTGGCATGGCTGCTTCAAAACTGTTCAGTATAGAAAATGATTCGGTTATTGAAATTGGTCTGACCCCGAATAGAACGGATGCGATGTGTCATTACGGTGTGGCAAGAGATTTAAGGGCAGGACTTCTAAGGAAAGGGGAGAATCATGCTATTCAGTTACCTTCAGTTTCAACTTTTAAAGTGGATAACAATTCTAGGAACATAGAAGTCGAGGTTGTTGATAGAGAAGCATGTGGTCAATACTTTGGTCTTACCCTCACCAAAGTTAAGGTAGAGGAATCTCCAGACTGGCTTAAAAATAGACTGAAGTCAATTGGTCTTTCGCCTAAGAATAATGTGGTTGATATTACCAACTTCGTGCTTCATGAAACTGGACATCCTTTGCATGCATTTGATGCTGAAAAAATATCGACAAATAAGGTGTCTATTAAGACGCTGCCATCAGGTTCAAAATTTACAAGTCTTGATGATAAAGAACGCGAATTGAACGAGAAGGACTTAATGATTTGTGATGGAGATACTCCACTTTGCATTGCTGGAGTTCTAGGAGGAGCTTCTTCAGGTGTGGGGTCTACAACTACCGAAGTGTTTTTAGAAGCGGCTTGGTTCAATCCAGTTTCAGTGAGAAAAACAGCTAGAAGGCATGGTTTAAATACGGACGCTTCATTTAGATATGAACGTGGGGTTGATCCTGACATGACCGAATATGCGCTAAAGCGTGCTGCCATGCTGATCAAGGAGTTGGGAGGAGGAGAAATCTCATCAGAAATTCAGTCTGATATCGTACACACTTTTGAGCCTGCCAAAATTAAAATGAGTTTCGAGCGCATCAATACGCTAATTGGCCAGGAAATTCCTAAAGAGGATGTGAGAGAAATTCTGAACTCTTTAGATATACATGTAAATGCTGAAGTAGACGACTCTTTTGAAGTAACGGTTCCTTTGTATCGTGCTGATGTAACTAGAGAGGCAGATGTAATTGAAGAGATTTTGAGAATTTATGGTTTTAATGCAATTGAACTTCCTTCTCAAATGTCTTTTTCTGTCATTCCAAGCGGTTATCTGCCTTCTGAACTAAGAGCCAGTATGAATCAGTTTTTAACGGCTCGTGGTTTTTATGAAATTCAAAATAACTCTTTAACCAAGGAATCATATTATTCAGATTACGAAGAATTTCCTTCTGACAAAAGAGTAGGGATATTAAATCCTTTGAGTGGCGATCTCAATGTAATGTCGCAGAGTTTGTTATTTGGAATGATGGAAGTGGTGTTGAGAAATATTAATCATAAGAACCCTGATCTAAAACTTGTAGAGTTCGGTAAGAACTACTTTAAAACAGAAAAGGGTTTCAAAGAAGAAGAGGTTGTTGCCATTTCATTAACCGGGAATACGAATAATGAAAATTGGAATGAGAAATCAACAACATCAAATTTCTTTCAGCTAAAAGGTGAGGTAGTCAATTTGTTGTCAAGGTTTGGTGTGACAGTTCAAAATGAGTCTTCAATATCTTCAGAATTGTATGGAGATGCTATTCAGTTAGAAAGTCAAAAATTGAAAGTAGCCACAGTTGGCATTGTAAGTAACAAGGTGCTTAACCAATTTGGTGTTGCTCAATCCGTTTATTATGCTGAGATCAATTGGAAGAACTTTGAGAAAGTCTATTTGCGTCATAAATCAAAATATTCTCCAGTTGGTAAATATCCTGCCGTTAGAAGGGATTTGGCTTTGCTTGTAGATAAAAATGTCAAGTACGCAGATATTGAATTAACAGCAAAGAAGAATGTGAAAGGAATCTTGAAGTCCGTGAATCTATTTGATGTGTATGAAGGAAAGAACCTTCCTGAAGGTAAAAAATCATATGCGTTGAGTTTCATTTTTCAGGACGACACAAAAACACTTACGGACAAGGTTATTGACAAGATGATGCAGAAACTAATTGTTTCTTTTGAGAAAGGTTTTGCAGCTTCGTTGCGTTAATACCGTATGCTTAAGGTTGCATATTCTCCTATTTATCATCATCCTTTACCAGAAGGTCATAGATTCCCGATGGATAAGTACAGCCTTTTGCCAGAGCAGTTGGTTTATGAAGGCACCATAACAAATGAGAATCTTTTCAATCCTCGAAATGCCACGGTTGCAGAAATCCTAGCAGTTCACTCAGAAGATTATTGGAATAAACTCAAGGGTTTGCAACTTACTCGATCTGAAGAGCGAAGAACAGGTTTTCCGCTGACGGATCAACTAGTAGAGCGAGAAATTAAGATTGCTGGTGGTACAATTCAGTGCACAGAATTTGCTTTGAAATATGGCTGCTCTCTTAATGTAGCAGGAGGTACGCATCATGCTTTTACCGATAGAGGTGAAGGTTTTTGTTTACTTAATGATATTGCAATCGGTGCGGCATATCTACTTAGCAATAAGCGCGTATCCAGAATCCTTGTCATTGACCTTGATGTGCATCAGGGGAATGGAACTGCTGAAATATTTGAAAATAATTCTCAAGTTTTTACCTTTTCAATGCATGGTAAAAAGAATTATCCGTTGCATAAAGAGAGATCAGATTTGGACGTTGAACTTGAAGATGGTATTGAGGATGATGAGTATTTAGACATTCTTACTAAAAACCTGAGCTCAATTGATAAGGAGTTTAAGCCTCAATTCGTTTTTTATCAATCTGGCGTGGATGTTCTGGCAACTGATAAACTGGGGAGAATGGGACTGACAATGAATGGCTGTAAAGAGCGTGATAGAATAGTTTTTGAGTATTGCAAGGAAAAGGAATTACCTGTGGTAGTAACTATGGGTGGCGGATACTCAAAGGAAGTGTCGCGTATTATAGAAGCGCATGCCAATACATATAGACAGGCCAGTTCTGTTTTCTTTTAAGAGTTGTGGCTTTAGCTTTTGAAATTTCAAATTGAAAAAAGTACTTGGCATATTAATTATACTCTATTCGATCAATGCAATCGGTCAGGATCGTTATGATCGTTTTTTTAGAGTCGAATTATCCAATGATTTTCTCTACGTGACCAATCCAACTGACCGCTATTTTTCAAATGGAACTCGATTTGTTTATTGGGATAATAGCTTATCTAATTTTGGATTGAGTAAAATTTTAATTCCTAAGCGATACAATGAGAATAGCACATTTGGATTTGAATTAGAGCAAAACTTATATACACCAAGCAACCTTACTTCAACAGACCCAAAAGATTTTGATAGACCTTATTCATCTTATTTGCTGTTGAAATACAGAGGTGTTCATGTTGACGATTCAAATAGATGGAAGTTTCAGTCTTCAATTGCTATAGGAGTACTTGGTGAGCTTGGAGGAGGAGGTCTTGTTCAGAATTTTATTCATTCGTTAACGCCTACGTCTCATGAAGTTATTGGGTGGAGCACGCTACACTCAAGCTTACCGGTTGTGTCCGTAAATATTGAATTTGAAAAAGGACTTTATGCAAGAAAGAATTTGCAATGGCTTGGTGTGGCTAAAACTGAACTAGGTAATCTGTATAGTAATGTTGAATTGGGTGCCAAACTCTATGTGGGTGGGTTCTCTCCCTATTTTTCAAGCCCTTTGTTTCTCCCGGAAAAAGGTGCTTGGCAAGTTGTAGGTTTTGCTGAGCTTTTTGGTAAAATGCAGTGGTATAATGCAACTCTGAATGGTCCCTATTTTTACAATGATATGCCAGGGAATATAAGTGCAGAACAGCAGTTTTTGTATTACTATTCGTTTGGCGTTGAAGCTACTTATGACAGGTTATTCCTTTTATTAAAACTTACCAATAGCTTAAATGAAGTTAAAGGGCTGGATAACCACGTTTGGGGAACCCTTTCTTTAGGGTTTAGATTCTAATGTTACTCCCAACAAAAAAACCCTGACAATGCAGGGTTGAATATTATAAGCGGATAAATCTATTATCCTCTTTTTCTTAAATCATTAACTTTTTTTGCACCATATGCAGCACCCGCTGCAATCAAAATACTAATGCCCGCATCTAATGGAACCGGGTTGGAAGGGTTACCTGGCTGCGCATAAAGACCTACCGCTAACAAAGCAAAAGTTAAGGTAAGAATGTGTTTTTTCATAATGACTTTCATTTGTTGATATCGTATCAATTTGGCTTAAACGAATGTACTAATTAATCACAGTTAATAAAAATGTACTTTCTTTTAATATGATTCAAAAATAAACAAATTTGGTATCCTTGCTTATTGATTAATAAAAGTTAATGAAATAATTACACATATTTTGATATGATGCTGAATATAAAACACTTAAAAAGCATGCTTATTGCATTGATAATTAGTGTGTTATATGGTTGTGAAACTTCTGAAAAAACAGAGGAAATACAGCTTTATATAAACACAAAAATAATTAACCAAGGGGTTACATCATTCTCAGAAAAAGGGCTTTATGTAGATAAAGGAAGAATTGTAGGACAGGGTTTGCGGGAGAAGAAATTAACTGCAAAAGACTCAATAACAGAAGGTTTTGTATACCCAGGGTTCATTGATGCACATTGCCATTTTTGGGGATATGCCACGGTCAATAACTGGGTAGATTTGGTTGGAACAAAGTCTTTTGATGAAGTGTTGGATCGGGTGCAAGAGTATCATCAGAAGAACCAAAGCCTTGTTATTCTTGGTAGAGGTTGGGATCAAAATGATTGGGATAATAAGGACTTTCCTATCAATGAAAGACTGAATGAGCTTTTTCCTGATGTGTCAGTGATGCTTACAAGAGTGGATGGTCATGCTATGCTCGTGAATGATGTGGTACTTAAAATGAACGGTATAACTGAATCCTCCTTTATTGAAGGAGGCGAAGTAGTTTTAAAAAATGGAAAACCTACAGGATTGCTGATCGACAATGCTAAGAGCTTGGTTCACACCAAAGTCAGCAATAATCAAATGATCCAAGACTTGTTAACAGCGCAGCAAAACTGTTTAGCTGTTGGACTAACGACCTTGGATGATGCAGGCCTTGATTACCAACAGATTAACGTAATAGATTCCCTACAAAGAGAGGGGGATTTATTGTTGAGATTCTACATCATGGCTAGTGATAATGATGAGAATATGGCTTACTATTCTAAAAATGGACCTTTAAAAACGGATCGATTAAATGTGAGATCCTTTAAATTATATGCGGACGGTGCGTTAGGTTCTAGAGGGGCTTTGTTGAAAGAAGAGTACAGCGATCATCATGGACACGGATTACAGTTAAGTTCAAAAGAGCATTTTAGAAAAAGAGCGGAGCAACTATATGACATGGGTTTTCAAATGAATACACATGCTATTGGAGATTCTGCAAATAAATTATTGCTAAGTATTTACAAGGAAGTATTGGGTGGTAAGAATGACAAAAGGTGGAGAATAGAACATGCACAAGTAGTTGATAAATATGACTTTTCGTTGTTTGAAGAATATTCAGTGCTTCCTTCAGTGCAGCCTACACATGCTACCAGCGATATGTATTGGGCAGATGAACGTCTGGGAAATAAAAGGATCAAAGGTGCCTACGCCTATAAACAGCTATTAGAGACTAATGGCGTTTTGCCCCTTGGTACAGATTTTCCAGTAGAGGATATCAACCCATTAAAAACATTTTATGCTGCGGTATTAAGAAAAGATGTTTCTGGTTATCCTGAAGACGGTTTTCAAATGGAGAATGCACTAACTCGCTCTGAAGCGTTGAAAGGCATGACGATTTGGGCGGCTTATTCAAATTTTGAAGAGGATGAAAAAGGATCTATTGAAGAAGGGAAACTTGCAGATTTTACCGTTTTAGATACAGATTTATTGAATTGTTCTCCTGAAGAAATTTTAAACGCGAAAGTGTTATATACAGTGATAAACGGTGAAATTGTATATCGAGCGGAAAATCATTAACCAATTAATGAGAATTCCTATTTTGCACTACATACTTATTAAAGAATAGATAGATAATAAATAGAATGGATCAACCAACAAGACTATTTGATTTTCCATATTACCAGTTAGAGAATTTTGCTCTAGATATGATGATGACTTCTAAAGTGGGCGATACTTGGGTATCGTATTCTACCAAAGAATTCATAGAGGCTGTAAACAATATTAGTAAAGGATTATTAGAGTTAGGAGTTCAGCCCGGAGACAAGATCGCACTTATTTCTCACAACAATCGTTGTGAGTGGAACATAATGGACCATGGCATATTACAAGTAGGGGCAATTGATGTTCCTATTTATCCAACAATGACAGAATCAGACTATGAGTATATCCTTAATCATTCTGAATCTAAGTTTTGTTTTGTGTCGAATGCCGATTTACATGAAAAAGTAAGTAATGTAAAAGCTAAGGCACCCATGCTAAAAGAGGTATATACCTTTGAAGAAGTGGCAGGTGCTAAAAACTGGAATGAAGTTTTGGAGCTCGGCAAAAATGGAGACCAAAGCAAAGTAGATGAGATCAAAGATCAGGTTAGAGAAGAGCACTTAGCCACAATTATTTACACTTCTGGAACTACAGGACTTCCTAAGGGAGTGATGTTGTCGCATAAAAATGTGGCCAGTAATAGCATTTCGTCAACTGAAAGGTTGCCTGATATGCAGCCAAAGAACAGTAGAGCTTTAAGTTTCTTGCCTGTATGTCATGTATATGAACGCATGCTGCATTACTTGTATATGTACAATGGTGTGTCTGTTTATTTTGCCCAAAGTTTAGAAACAATCAAGGAAGATCTGGCTTATTCTAAACCACATATATTTTCTGCAGTACCTAGGTTATTAGAGAAGTTCTATGATGGAATTTCAACCAAAGGAAAATTGGCAGGTGGAGTTAAGAAGATGATCTTCGAATGGGCTGAAGGATTAGCATTTAAATGGCAACCAGAAAGAGCAAATGGAGGCTATTATCATTTTCTATTAGGTATAGCTGATAAGTTAGTGTATAGCAAAATTAGATTGGCATTAGGCCTTGAGAATATTAAAGCGGTAGCTTCTGGTTCTGCAGCACTCCAGCCAAGGTTAGCCCAGTTTTTTACAGCATTGGGAATACCTGTTTTAGAAGGTTATGGTTTAACTGAAACGTCTCCTGTAATTACGGTAAATACTTTGCGTAACCCTAACATGATGAGAATAGGACATGTGGGTAAAGCTATTACTGGAGTGGAAGTTAAAATTGCTGAAGATGGAGAAGTTCTTTGTAAAGGACCTAATGTTATGATGGGTTACTACAAAGACGAGGAAAAAACAAATGAGGTACTCAAAAATGATTGGTTTCACACAGGAGATATTGGGGAGATTAACGATGATTTCTTGAAGATAACCGATCGTAAGAAAGAGATGTTTAAAACCTCAGGAGGTAAATATGTGGCACCTCAGCTTTTAGAAAATTCTTTAAAGGCAAGCCATTTAATTGAACAATTAATCGTAATTGGAGAAGGTAGAAAGTTCCCTTCGGCATTAATTGTAGCAAGCGAGGATGGTGTAAAAGAATATTGTAGAAGAAAGGAGATTGATTACACTACTCACGCTGAAATGCTGAAAAACGAAAAGGTGCTTGGTAAAATTGAAAGAGATGTTGCTAAGGCGAATAGTGAATATGGAGCATGGGAGCAAATCAAAAAGTACGAACTTCTAAGTGAGCCGTTTACAATTGAAGGAGGAGAATTGACACCAACTTTGAAATTAAAACGCAAGCCGATTAAGGAGAAGTACAAAGATCTAATTGAAAACATTTACGCATAAAAAAAAGGCCGAAAGGCCTTTTTTTATTGATTTTCCATTTTTCGCATTTCTTCTTCGAAAGTCTTCTTAAACTTTTCGTAGTTGTAATCTATTTTAATAGACTCATTCTTGGTTAATGAGTTGTAATAGTCTGAAACCATTTGATCTCCAGATAACTCTAATGCAATGTAATACTTGTACTTTCCAGTTGCAGTTGTCTGCGTTAATCGATCACAAATGGGCTTAATTCCATTTAATTTCTCATTGATCACTGTGCGCGTGTTTTCTTCGAAACGCTCTAACAACTCTTCTTTGTTGTTAAACTCACTGGACTTTACATAATTATCGCCAACTACTTTCATTGTTGTTGAGATTTGGCCAGCTAATTCACCTTTTGCATTGCTGAGCGCTTTTTTCTTGGCAACATTAGGATCAGAACTTTCGCCAAAAGAATAAGCTCTGAAGTAATCTCCATCTGATTTGAACTCTGAGCATGGCAATACAATCTCAACTTCCCCCTTAGGTGGGTCTATTGCTTTCTTCTTGCCTTTACAAGAAGTTAATCCTATTACAGCTATTGATAGTATGGCGGCAGAGTGTAGAACTTTATTTTTCATAATTGGTATTGTTTAAAAGCCGAATTTATAACTGACTAACCAATATGCAAAGTATATGCCAATATTTAATTGAAAGGATCTGCGTGCGCTTGCTCGTTTATGAAATCATTGTCTGTTAAGGTCTTCATAAATGCGATGAGCGCCTGTTTTTCAATTGGGCTCCAATTTTTACCAACACCCACTGCTTTCATGTTTTCGTCAATGGTTGGGCTCCAATGGCCACCCATATCATAGTGGTCTATCACTTGACTCAAAGAAATAAAACGACCGTCATGCATATATGGGAATGTCCACTCAATGTTTCTCAAAGAAGGTATCTTGAATTTGCCTCTATCATTCGGATTACCTGTAACGGCTTCACGTCCTGATCCGGGCGCTAATACAGAATCTAATCCATTATTAGAGAATTGAACAGTACCAAACGATCCAAACAAAGGTTCAGCATGGCAATGAAAACAATCTCCAACCTCATTGTTAAAAATGGTATACCCTAAAAACTCTAGAGTGTCGAAATTTGAAAACTGAGGTTGCATTAAAAACCCTTGATCATATTTGCTGTTTGCTGAAATTAAAGTACGCTCAAACTGTGCAATAGCCTTTGTGGCATTTACACTGTCAATAGAATTTGGTCCAAAAGCATCCTCGAACATCTCAACATACATGGGGTCTCTTTTCAACTTAGAAACTACATTCTTCCAAGTGTCATGCATTTCAATGGGGTTAAGCACAGGCTCAAATGCTTGTTCTTCTAAAGAACTAGACCTTCCATTCCAGAAGAATTCAGTTTGCCAAGCTAAATTTATAATGGGCATGGCATTTACATCACCCATGATTCCATCTATTCCAGTACTGAATCTATTGAAATCACCAAAGCTTACCTCTTGTAAGTGACATCCTGCACAGGCCAAGCTGCTGTCTCTAGATAGTCTAGGGTCATAGAAAAGATGTCTACCTAACTTTATTCCAGATTCTGTAAGTTGATTATCAACTGCCGGAATTGGCGGAGGGAAATGTGGAGGAACATTTAATTCAACATTGTCGTTTATTGGTTCTCGAATGATTTGGTCTTTATTACAAGCCAAAAAGGTTAGAAACAATACGCCTAATATTATGTAAGTGCTTTTTCTCATCCCTTCAAAAATAAATCTAGATCGTTGTAAAAAGACGGTTTAAACCACTGTTTTATACAACGCTACCTCTTATGAGTATAAGCGCGGAATTTCTCAATTACCGCAGTCATATCATCAGGTAATTCAGAGTTGAAACGCATAAATTCTTTTGTGCTTGGGTGGATAAATCCTAAAGATTTTGCATGTAACGCATGTCTTGGACAAATGCTAAAACAATTCGCTATGAATTGCTTGTACTTTGTAAAGCTCGTTCCTTTTAAGATCTTATCTCCACCATATTCATTGTCATTAAAAAGTGGGTGCCCTAAATATTTCATGTGAACCCTAATTTGATGGGTTCGACCCGTTTCTAATTTACAAGCCACTTTTGTGACATAGCCAAAACGCTCTAGAACTTTGTAATGAGTCACAGCATGTTTCCCATAATCACCTTCTGGAAATACTGACATTACTTTTCTGTTCTTTAGGCTTCTCCCAACGTTCCCAATGATGGTTCCTTCGTCTTCTTCAACATCCCCCCAGACCAAAGCAATGTATTCTCTTTCTGTGGTGCGGTCAAAGAATTGTTGAGCTAAACTAGTCATAGCCAATTCGGTACCTGCGGCTACCATAATGCCACTGGTGTTTTTGTCAAGTCTATGTACTAACCCTGGGCGATCATCGGCACTACCCATAGGTAGCGTTTGCATAATGTGCAATAAAGCATTTACCAATGTACCTTTGTAATTTCCATAACCTGGATGAACCACTAAGCCAGGAGGTTTATTCACAACAATAACATCAGCGTCTCTGTATACGATTGGGACTGGGATGTCTTGAGGGATGATTTCAAGTTGACGAGGCGCGTGTGGAAAAACCACTTGAACGATATCATCAGCTTTAACCTTATAATTTGACTTTACAGGTTTTTCATTCACACGAATTGAACCTGCTTTTGCCGCAATTTGGATTTTATTTCTGGAGGTGTTCTCCAAAAAATTAAGTAAGAACTTGTCAACCCTTAACGGGTTTTGCCCCTTATCAGCTACAAAGCGATGGTGCTCATAAAGCTCTTCAGCATTGTCATTATCTATGATCTCTTCAGACATTAGCGAACAATTATTTTTTGTGTGAATTGTTCGTGACCATCAGCCAATAATAAAATGTACATGCCAGCATCCAAGCTTTGAATATCTATAGATTCTTTCGCTATTCCATTTTGAGCCAATCTTCCTGTAAGATCAAAAAGGGAATATTCGAACGTGGATTCAGATGCAATAAATAGTACATCATTCGCTGGGTTGGGGTATACCTTAGGTGCTAGACTCAAAGAATGTTCGTCTGAACTCAAGTTTAATGGCTGATACTTGAAGTAAGGTCTAACCATGATAGTACCTGGTGCTAATGACTCATACCAATTAAAGAAGTCACCATAGAATACCGGAGTGGCTTTAGGTGTAGTGTTGATATCTAACCCAATGTGAATGGCCTGATCTGTGTTTTGCTTAATGCCAATGAAGACCGAACCATTAATGAATATACCACTTGTGTCTAGAGAAAAAGGCATAAACGAATTATGATAATAGCCATAATCGGGAACGTAGTTTGAATCTGTAACATAGATTTCATTTCCAGGAACACCTGCATTATTTTCCCAAATGCCAATTTTAAAAGTGTATTGAGTGGCATCGTCACCAGCGTGAGCGAACCTAAAGTAAACACCTTTTAACGTATCTGTTTTTTCTGGATGAATCTGCATAGCGATTCTAGCGCCAAATGCGTTTTTCACTCCATAAGCCCTCTCTGCTGTACCATCATCAAAGGCATAATAATTTCTGAAAGTTTGGAAATGACTTAGCGTATCGTTAGCGGTAAAGGGTTCAACCTTGGTTCCTGGCAGTATGCAATCTATAGAGATATTGAACGAGTCTGATGGAGGTGCAGGATTAAATCCATCAATCAACATTGGATTCTGAAGGTTTACATTATGAGGGTCTGTTGAGTTAACAAAACCTGGACTTAAGGGTTCCGCATTTCCATTGTAATATAACACATGTTTATTCTTGGTTAGTGACCAAGGCGGGTTGGGCGTTGGGCCATTTCTTCTGTATATAGTAACCAAAGAATCTTGTAAAAGGTTGTTGTTGAAATGAAACCAAGGTACACTTCGGTAGTTCTTTCTCAAGAAAGTAGGTAGTTGTCTTGTAAAAGCAGGGTCACTTAAAATGGTGTCACCCACGTTTCGGTTATCAGCAAAGTAGACGTAATCTATATTCCAGATGTCAAACGCTCCATTCTTTGCTCCATATGCCCCAAAGCGAAATCGGAAACCATTTGTTAACCATTTTGGGTTATCAACCGCTATGATCGCAGGCTTGAATACAGTCATTGCCGAACCTTCTTTTACCCATACCGTTTCCCAAGCACTGTCAATAGGGCTCCAGAAATCTACTATCAACGAATCATCTGCCGCTGGATCTTCACCTAATCCACCTCCTTGGTAGAAAAACGAAAGGTAAACGTTGTTTTCTCCAGTTAAGTCAAAATAGCGTGACGTCAGAACATCAGCAAGAGTGTCTGAACCATTGTCGGTAATATCATATGGAAAACCGCTCTCATTTAATCCGTCTAACGTTGCAAAACCTGTACTTAACGGATTTTGACCATGGGTGTTATTAATAAATGCTTTTTGATCTACCCAATAGGCCGACTTTGGGAATGGACTTTTTTGCGTGAATTCATCTATCATCGGAAGATTGATAGTGTCATCTATGGCCGCAGTTTTAAATTGAGGCTGAGGTAAAACCCTTTGTGTCATCCCCACAACCTCTTCAATAACTTGAGCCTGAGTAACAATGCACCAAGCACTCAAAAGAAATGCACCAAAAAATCTATTCATAATATCCCGTGTCATATATCGCTGTATCTACCCCAAGTGTATCTGGTTGCGGTAGGTAGAGTAACGAATCATTTTCAATTTTCGTGTAATCATTGGTTAACCAAAGATCAACATCAGAACCTAACTTTAAGATGGGAGCCAAAGTAGGTCGAGGAGTCTGCTTGTAAACTACGGCTGTAGCACTATCTTCTATTTCCTCATCAAAGAATACCACACCCATATTCAATGAAGCTAGCGCTAATTTAGATTGCGCTTCTTCTAAAGTTAAAAACTTTAGATAGGGCACTTTTATCTTTTCGTTGCTCAATCCTTTACCTACAATAAGGTCTACCGTTGTTCCTGGCTCAACCAGCGTGCCTCCGTCAATCTCTTCTTCGCCCACACGCATGGCTAGTACTCGGTCTCTTGCGATGTCAGGTTGATATATTAATTCACCAACTTTCAACCCCTTAGATTCTAAATAGTGTATAGCTCTTCGCGTGGTCTTCTCAACCACATTAGGTAATGGTATTTTTCTTGCCTTGGCAGGATTAATAGTTAGTTTAATAATCCTTCCAGATTTAACCTCTGCATGAGGTCCTGGAAACTGTTCTATTACTGCAAAGGCTGGATATAATTCGTTGAATGCTGCAGAGTCAATTACTTCAAAAGATAGATCTGCATCATCTAACATGGTGCTGGCCTCTTCTAAAGGAATGGCCGTTAAATCGGGAACATTTACATATTCTCCGTGCTTAGTGAAAGAACTCAATCCTAATTTTGCCAACCAAAGCAGCGCAAAAAATGCGATTATGGCAAGGATGACATTAATTAGAAAAGTCTTGCTAGTAATAAATTTAATCAGTTTGCTCATGGTCAATTTCGAGTGCGGCAAATATAAAAAATGATGGTTCGGATTAGTTTTATTTCATAACAGCTTAAGGCCTAATTAATTGTTAGTATTAATAAGAATTTATGTTCTTTAAAATCTAGATTTAAAGATCTCTTCGTTAAAAAGAAAGCGATTTAATGAATGACCAAGGTGGGATAAAAACTACTTTGGCATCGTTACAAAACAGAACAATGAAAAAAGTAGCTGTTATAATGGGTGGTTATTCATCCGAGTATGCCATTTCAATTGAAAGCGGGGAAACCGTGATAGAAGCTCTAGCTCAATCAGAATATGAGGTATATAAGGTGTTGATCTTAAAAGATAGATGGGTGGCGGTTGTCGATGGGCAAGAGTATGCCATTGATAAAAATGATTTTTCGTTCATTCAAAATGGAGTGAAAATCAAGTTTGATGTGGTGTTTAACGCCATTCATGGTACGCCCGGTGAGGATGGATTAATGCAAGGTTATTTTGACTTAATTGGTTTGAAGCATTCTTCAAGCGGATTTTTTGAGAGTGCGTTGACTTTTAATAAACCAAAAACAAATGTTGTTTTAGAAAAGGTTGGGGTTAAGATTCCTAAAGGAATATACCATACCGAGAATGAAGAAGTTAATGCAGAAAGATTGAAAGAAGAGTTGGGTTTTCCAATGTTTATTAAGCCTGCAAGATCTGGAAGTAGTTATGGTGTAACACGGGTTAATGTTGTTGATGAAATAGAGGGAGCTGTTGTTGAAGCTAGAAAGGAAGATAGTGTAGTTGTTGCCGAAGCAGCGGTAATTGGTACTGAAGTGGGTTGTGGAGTAGCTCGCATAAATGGAAAGGTTCAAGTTCTTGCGATAACAGAGATTGTGAGTAAAAATGCCTTTTTCGACTATCAAGCAAAATACGAGGGTGCTTCTGATGAAATTACTCCAGCCCGAATAGATAATGTGGTAGAAAAAGAGATTCGTGAAATTTCGGTCATGGTGTATGAACAATTGGGTTTAAGTGGAGTTGTACGGGTTGATTATATAATTGAAGGTAAATCTAACAAGCCTGTTTTTATTGAAGTGAATACCGTCCCAGGTCTTTCGGGAGCGAGTATTGTTCCGCAGCAGGTGGCACATTGTAAAATGAGCTTGAAAGAATTTTTTACACTTTTGTTGGAAGAATCGTTGAACGCATAGCTATGAAGATTGCATTGTTTCCTGGAAGTTTTGATCCAATTACTCGAGGTCATGTAGACGTAGTGAAAAGAGCATTGCCCCTTTTTGATAAAGTGGTGATGGCCATTGGTATCAATGCGAATAAAAAATACATGTTCGATCTAGAGCAGCGCAAAAACTGGATCAATGATGCATTTGCTGAAGATGATAAAGTTGAAGTGCAAACTTATGAAGGTCTAACTGTAGATTATGCCCAAAGCATTGGAGCTCATTTTTTGCTTCGTGGTTTGCGCAATCCAGCAGACTTTGAGTTTGAAAAGGCCATCGCTCAAGCGAATGCAAAAATGGCGACAGATATACAAACTGTATTTCTACTCACCAGTCCAGAAACGGCATTTATTAGTAGCTCAATTGTTCGCGATGTGATAAAGAACAAAGGCGACTATACACTGTTTGTGCCGGATGCGGTAAGGGTTTGATCCGAGAAGGTAAGGTGAACTTTTAAAGAATTCCTTCTTTGTTCAGCTTGTGCTTTATGAAATTTTTGGCAAGTTTATTTCCAAAAAACTTATGAAGAATTGAGAAAAATGTAGCTGCAACAAAAATGACTGGCAGCATAACTATATGCCCAAAGATTAATGCGCCAATTAACCCGAAGAGTAAGGAAAAAATATAAAGTGTGAAATATCTCCATCTGAAAACGAGAAAGTCTTCTTCTTGGAAAATATGAACATCCCAAACTAATCTCCTAAAATGAATTCCGAATTTTATTCGACCAAGACTTGGTGAGATTTCTATTTCATTCTCTTTTATTTCTATTTCATCGGGATAAAACCCTAACATATCACAACACGCTTTCGCGATTGTTTCTTTTGTTGCGGTATTAAACTCAGTCACCAACGGTAATTTCCAAGTTAGAATCATTGAGAAAAATTCTCTAGAACCAATTTAATATTTGGGTAAGTATCATTCAAAATTTTGGGCATATCTATTGGTTTAGCCCAAATCACTTCAGAAATATCTTCTTCTGTTTGCGGAGTTAAATTCTGTTTTGTGGTGTTCATGGCGTACCAATAGGTACGTTTTAAAATAGGTTTATTTTTCAGCATGTAGGTGTGGTAGGTATGAAAAACGGAGCTTGTAATTTTGAGATTTTCAATTCCACATTCTTCCTCTACTTCACGTATAGCACACTCTTCAATTTCTTCACCTTCTTCTAATTTACCTTTGGGTAAATCCCATTTTCCTAAGCGGTGAATACACAAGATTTCACCGAATTCATTCTTTACATACCCTCCGGCAGCTTCAATTAAATGAAATTGGCTACAAACGGATTTCCAAACTTTGTCTGATTCACTTGTATTCACATGAATAAATTGGTCTCTTTCTTTAAAAAGATCGGTTAAATACGTGAGTAAATGTTCCTCAAATTCTTGTTCAGAAAGATGTTGGTAACCCTCTGGAAAATCAGCCTTAGAGCCGATGCTTAAACAGTTTTCGTTGAAAAATACTTTATACATTTGGCGCCATGATTTGGAATACTGAAAACGCTAAAATAGTTGCAGATAAACTCTTGCAAATAAAGGCAATTAAACTGCAACCTAACCAACCATTTACTTGGGCTTCCGGATGGAAATCTCCAATTTATTGTGATAACCGCTTAAGTCTTTCTTACCCAGAAATTAGAAGTTATGTGGTAGAATCTCTTGCGAAAGGGATTGAAGAAAAATACGGTGAGTTTGACGTTGTTGCTGGAGTTGCAACTGGGGCTATTGCGGTAGGTGCTTTGGTGGCAGATAAGTTGAACAAACCATTTGTATATGTTCGTTCATCAGCAAAAGCTCACGGTCGCCAAAATAAAGTAGAAGGTGCATTAGAAGCTGGGCAAAAAGTTGTCGTGGTCGAAGATTTGATCAGTACAGGAATGAGTAGTTTGGATGCTGTTGCTGCTTTGCGTGAAATGAATGCTGAAGTAATAGGTATGGCAGCTATTTTCTCGTATGGTTTTGATGTGGCTAACGATAACTTTGTAAATGCGAATTGCACTTTATTTACGTTGAGTAATTACGATGCTTTGGTGGAGAATGCTGCAGATACCGGATATATTGATCAAGACAGCCTAAGTTTATTAAAAGAATGGAGGGCTAATCCTTCGCAATGGGGAAAATAGTATGAACACAGTTATAAAAGAACGTGAAGTAGTTATTCACGAACCGTTAGATAAGACATTCGAATTTTTATCGCATCCTAGAAACTTCAATTCGCTAATGCCTCCAGAGGTCAAAAAGTTTGAAGCCGGAGAGGATTGGTTTCTTTTTGCTTTGGGAGCGATGCCCGAAGTGAAGATGAAATTATCAGAAGTGAAGCCGAATGAGCTGATTAAATTAAGAAGTGCCAGTGATAAATTAGACTTTGAATTATTGTGCCATTTTAAGCAGCATGAAGATCATGCTCACGCTTGGTTAGAATTTCAAGGTCAGTTTAATATGATGATGAAAATGATGGTGGAAAAACCATTAAAGGCTTTCTTAAAGACATTGACAGATAACCTAGAGAAGCTCTAGAATACGAATTTGATAGACTTCAAGTGGTAGTGATTCACTATCCCGTTTTTGTTTTCGACCAAAAGGTTACCGCTGTTGTCAGTACCGATGATCTTACCATCAAATTCTAGGTTCTCTGCAAAGAATTTCCCCCATTCATTTATCCTCAGCATTTGGGCAGAGTAAAGCTGATCAATAGAGTGCATTCCTTGTTTCATGAAGAAATTGAAGGCAGCATAAAACTTTCCGATAAACTTTTGTCTAAAAGAATTAAGATCAATTTCTTGTCCAGTTATTTGCGAAAGTGAAACAGGATTTGGTATATCGGCAGCCCAAACTTTTTCATTTACATTTAAACCAATTCCAATTACCGACCTTTTGATATTAGCCCCTTGAATCTGATTTTCAATCAAAACCCCTGCAAGTTTTTTTTGTTCCCAGTAAATGTCATTTGGCCATTTTATTTTTAGTTCTGAGGTGTATTCATCTAAGCTCTGTAATATGGCTAAGCAAACTGCCTTATTGAGTTTGAATTGATCATTTACGGCAACCGACAACTTAGGTAAGGCTAATGTGAATGTCAGGTTGAGATTTGGGCTTGAGTGCCATTTTGTCTGCAATTGACCACGGCCTTGAGTCTGGCTTTCCGATATAATGGCAGTTGGACCAGCAATTTTATTTTCTGCCATGAGATGTAAAGCCTTGACGTTTGTAGAGTCTAAAACCTTATATAGCAGTGCATACAGGCCATTGCTTACCCAAGAATCAATAGGGTCATCGTTTAAAATCTTCATATTCTTGGCATCTGCTTTGCTTTGTATGCGTAGATTTGAAAAGTTAAATGTAAACGGATTTCATGAGTCAAACTCAAATAGATAAAATAACTCCATTAGTTTCCACAATAATAGAAGGTATTACAGACGTAAAGGGCGTTGACATAAAGGTGCTTGATTTACGTTCTTTAGATAATTCGGTATGTGATTTTTTTGTGATCTGCGAAGGGACATCTAACACCCATGTTTCGGCAATTCAAAACTCTATTGAAAAGTCGGTTCGTGAAAATTTAAATGATAAGCCTTGGCATGTTGAAGGAGCAGATCAAGCTTCTTGGATTTTGATGGATTACGTTAATACGGTTGTTCATGTTTTTCAACATGACGTTCGCGAATTCTACGACATTGAAGGAATGTGGGGTGACGCTGAAATCACTACAATAGAAAACTAAGACATTACAAATGGAACAAAATAAAAAAGATAACAAAAGCCAAATAGACAAGCTTAAGCAACAGTTTGGCGGAGGGGGTAACAAGAATGCACCTAAGAAAGGTGGCAAGCCTAAATTCAATTTTTATTGGATTTATGCGCTCATTTTTGTGGCATTTCTAGTGCTCAATTATGTAGGTAGTTCACCTGTAGCTTCTGAGAAGAAAGGGTTTTCTGATCTAAAGGAAATGTTAGTAGCGAATGATGTTGATCACCTTGAAGTAGTGAATGACAAAATAGTTCGTATCTACCTTTCAGAAGAAGCTTTAGACAAAGAGGAGTACGAAGAAGTAGCCAAAACGAAGTTCACTGAAGCGAAAAACAAAGGACCGCATTATCAGTTCGAAATGCCACGTGAAGCTCTTCAAGATGCCTTTGATCGTTTTTATGAGTCTAATCCAGAATTGGCTGAAAACAATGGACGTATAGATGATTCTATTGTTTATACCGAACAGCATAACTATTTGGGTGAAATATTAGCATGGGTTCTACCTGTATTTTTGTTTATTGCTTTATGGCTGTTCATCATGCGAAGAATGAGTGGTGGAGCAGGAGGTCCAGGAGGTCAGATATTCAATATAGGAAAATCTAAAGCTCAGGTTTACGATAAGGAAAGTAAAGTGCGTGTAACTTTTAAGGATGTAGCTGGTCTTGAAGAAGCAAAAGAAGAGATCAACGAAATTGTTGACTTTTTAAAGAGTCCTGAGAAGTATACCAAATTAGGAGCAAAGATTCCTCGTGGTGTTTTACTTTCAGGTTCACCTGGTACAGGTAAAACATTGTTAGCAAAAGCGGTTGCCGGTGAGGCGAAAGTTCCGTTTTTCTCTCTTTCGGGTTCAGATTTCGTAGAAATGTTTGTTGGGGTAGGAGCAAGTAGAGTTCGTGATCTTTTCAAGCAAGCCAAAGAGAAATCTCCGTGTATCATTTTTATTGATGAGATCGATGCTATTGGTAGAGCGCGTGGTAAGAGCAACTTCTCAGGAGGAAACGATGAACGTGAAAATACATTGAATGCCTTACTTACCGAGATGGATGGTTTTGGAACCAACCAACATGTAATTCTTATGGCTGCTACTAACCGTGCAGACATCTTAGATAGAGCATTGTTGCGTCCAGGTCGTTTTGATCGCACTATATATGTAGATCTTCCTGAAGTGAAAGAGCGTAAAGCAATCTTTAAAGTTCATACAAAGGATAAGAAGATTGAAGGAGAATTAGATTTTGATTTCTTGGCAAGACAAACACCTGGTTTTAGTGGTGCAGACATTGCTAACGTATGTAACGAAGCTGCATTGATTGCTGCACGTAAAAACCATACGGCTGTAAATAAACAAGACTTCTTAGATGCTATTGATAGAATTATTGGTGGATTAGAGAAGAAAAGTAAGATCATATCTCCAAAAGAAAAGAAAACCATAGCTTATCATGAAGCAGGTCACGCTACAGTAAGTTGGTTATTAGAGCATGCATCGCCTTTGGTTAAGGTAACTATCGTTCCAAGAGGAAGATCTTTAGGTGCGGCTTGGTACCTTCCAGAAGAAAGACAGATTACCACAACAAACCAATTGTTAGATGAGATGTGTGCTGCTTTAGGAGGTAGAGCCGCAGAGGAAATCATGTTTGGAGAGATTTCTACAGGAGCATTAAGTGACCTTGAAAAAGTAACTAAACAAGCGCGTGCCATGGTGACCATTTATGGTTTGAATGACAAGCTTGGAAACATTACTTATTATGATTCTTCTGGTCAGCAAGAATACAATTTCGATAAACCCTACAGTGAGAAAACGGCTGAGGTTATCGATAAAGAGATTCATGAAATTATTGAAAAGCAATATCAGCGTGCTTTAGATATCTTAAGAGAAAACAAGAATAAGTTAGAAGAACTTGCTGAATACTTGTTAGACAAAGAGGTGATCTTTAAAGAAAATCTTGAGAAAATTTACGGTAAACGACAGTGGGATGACGCTCATATTATCGAGGATTTGGCTGATGAGACTGAGGATACTGTTGCTGAATATTCCATTGAAAATAAGTCAGGCGCTGAGAATGAGTCTCTTGAAGAAGGCGGATCTGAATCATCTAATAAGGAAGAAAAATCGTACAATAAAGAAGCCTCAAAGAGCTATAGTAAAGAGAGCTAAGCGTGTTGTAATTTTTATATTTTTGGAACTCATCCGGAATAAAAAATTACATCCCAACATATGGGGCAAGGTCAGGAAAAGGAAAGCTTGTTTGGCAAGCTGATTAACATAATTACGGGCAATCCTAGTCCACCCAAAAAACCTGCCGAAAATAAGGTAGAAGGGAAATACAGCCCCAAGGTTGAAGAACCTCTAGACCTCCGTTTTGTAAAGAATTTTACTAAAAGCGGAGGTAATTTTTTGTACTGTAAAAATCTACAGGAAGTCAAAGATGTAATTTCTAAAATATGCGTAGAAGAGAATATTGCGCACATCTTTACAAACGAGGATGAGATGAAGCATATTCTAGAAGGTGGTTCTGCTCAAGTAAGCTCTGATGCAAAAAGAAGTAATGCAATTTGCTCCACATGCGAAGCGATGATTGCGAACATGGGTGGTATCATGATCGATGATCTTCAAACGGGAAGTATACGATTGAGTGATTTGCCCGAGGTGCATATCATTCTGGGTAAAACAAGTCAGATAGTTGAAGGCTTACATGCAGGAATGGCGGCTATCAATAAAAAGTACAACAAGAACATACCTGGACAATTAACTACGTTAAAAGGCCATAAAGACGAATCTGTTAAACAGGCTTCGAATGATTCTAATGCCAAGCGCACATTATTCCTGTTGTTGCTTGAAGATGAAATAGGATGAATAATACAGTAATTAGAGCATTGTCTGGTGCAATATATGTTGCGCTGGTTGCAGCTGCATGTTTAAAAGGAGGTTATTTTTTCCTAATCACATTTCTAGTGTTTATTCTTTTGGCGACCAAAGAAACTATAGCTCTTCAAAAAAAGCATGGTGGTGTTCATGATACATTGGTATGGTTGGTTGCGATTGTTCTATATGCTTACTTGAGCGTTGATTTTTTAGCAATAGACATGACTTTGCCCATCTCTGGACTTGAGTTGTTTTTTGGTGTTCTGGTATTCATGCAAATGGCTGGGGTTTTTCTATCTCCAAAAAAGAAATCTCAACATCCTTTGGCCAATTCTATTCTTGCAACTACTTATTTGTTTTTGCCTTTTTATGCTCTGTTACAACTAGAAAAGGCAGATACGGATATTGTGTTGTTCATTTTTGTTTTGATTTGGACAAATGACACTATGGCCTTTGTTTTTGGGAAATGGCTTGGAAAGCACAAATTGTATGAGCGTTTGTCGCCTAAAAAGACCATTGAAGGTTTTGTAGGAGGATGGTTGAGCGCTGTGGGAGCTTCCTACCTAATGTTTTATATCAATCATGAAATGACTACGTTCTTTCCTTTTATTATTGCTACTGCCGTTTCTTTTGCAGGTACCATTGGAGATTTATTTGAGTCTATGTTAAAGCGGAAGGCCGGAGTAAAAGACAGCGGAAATGTAATTCCGGGTCATGGTGGAATTTTAGATCGTTTAGATAGTGTGTTTTTTGCAGCTCCACTGGTTTATGTTGTGTGGCTGTTGTCCTAAGTTTTTAACACCAGTTGTTAACCATTTATTATTCATGCTCGTTATACCTAAGGCATTGTTTTTATTTTTGTCTGATTCTAATTATTGAAAAAAAATGGCTAACTCCGAGTTAGAGAATGAGTTTTGGGATTATGTAAAAGCGGGTAGGGATATGCCAAAACAGGCACCTGATACCATGCTGTTTGCATATGGTTACTACAAACAGGCTACAGAAGGAGATGTGAAAGGAGAAAGGCCTGATTCCTCATCAGAAGTAGTTAATGCATTCAAGTACGATCAATGGACTCGTATGAAGGGAATGACCAAGGAGGAGGCTATGAAGAATTATATAAACTTCATTAGAAAGTTGTTCAAAGAACAAGGATTGAGAATAGAAGCCTATTTAAAGGCGTCATAAATAGAAAAGGAGCTTTAAAGCTCCTTTTTTTATTCGGTAATTTTTTCTTTCGCCCAATCTAGTGCTTGGGCAAACTGTTGTTCGTGGGTTATTTCAGAATTGTCTAAGACAAGGGCATCTTTAGCTTGAAGCAACGGACTATCTAGTCTATTCCTATCTTCATTATCTCTTTTTTGTAAGTTATTATATACTTCTTCAAAAGATGGCGCATCTCCTTTGGCTAGCAGTTCGTCATGTCTACGCTTGGCTCGAATTTCAGGGTCTGCTGTCATGAATATCTTTAACTCTGCATCTGGGAATACAACGGTGCCTATATCTCGACCATCCATCACCACAGCTTTGTTCTTTCCCATTTCTTTTTGCTGACGCACGAGTTCAGCTCTCACTTCACTAATGGTAGCAATCTCACTTACGCGATTGGATACTTCCATGCCACGAATTTCTTGTTCTACATTCTTTCCGTTGAGAAAGGTGGTATTCGCTTGCGTTTCTTCAAGAAATTTGAAGTTGATGTTAATTTGATCTAAAGAAGAGATAAGTTGCTTATGGCTTAAGTCGTTTTTCATAGCGTACAGTGCCACCGCTCTATACATCGCACCTGTATCAACATACGAATAGTTTAATTCCTTGGCGAGTTGTTTGGCTAAAGTGCTTTTACCCGTAGATGAAAAGCCATCAATGGCAATAGTAATTTTTCTCAAAATCTAGTTGTTAGGTGGGGTTGACTTCTTTTTCCAACGGTCTAGGCTCGTGGTTAAAGCAACATGGTGAATTCTATTGCTCAGGTGTTGGTACGTATTAGCGTAGTTTACTCTGAACTTGGCAATTTTAAATCCTAAACCAAAGGTGAAGCCAGCAGATGATTGACGCGTAGCAGGCTTCATTTCCATACTACGTCTAAAATTATACCCTATTTGAATATTGAAATTATCGTGAGGAGAAAGTTCGCCACCAACAACAATGTGTCTCATCAACATGTTTCCGAACCCTGGTTCGGTCACTGTTGTTTCCCCTGTAATAGGATCTGTCGTTTGAGCATTGGGGTCATTATAGGTTAAATCCCATTTCTGCAGATTTTCGAAAGTAATCATCCATCGAAAAGGAAGGTGCTCAAATTTGTTGCTGATTGAATATTGAACCTCAAAAGGAAGGTTGTCTCTCTCTCCCGCAAAGGTGTTAAACTGGTATCCAATATTTTTGAAAACCATGGCCATTGCGAAACGCCTTTCGGGAATTTGGTAGGTTGCTCCTAAATCTGCAGCAATACCCCATGAGTTGTATGTTTCGTAGGCTGAGTTAATAAACTTTAATGATGCACCAAAAGCAATATTCTTATTAAGCGTATACCCATAACCTACTTGAGCTAAGTAATCTGAAGCGGTAAAGTCTCCCAAAATTTGCGCTTGGGTGTTGGTATGCAAGAACTTCCCGTAGTTGTAATATTTCATCCCAATTAGAAAAGTTCCTTTGGCTTTCTCCACATGATGAGTATACATGAATTCACCCATGTTCACATCGCTAGCCATATTGGCATAGGCAAAAGACATTCGGCCATGAACATCAGGGGTGAGCAATGCCGGGTTATAAAAACCGAAAACGGCATCAGGTTCCATATTGGCAATGCCATTTCCACCAGTACCTGCAATACGTGGTGCAGTAACAAGATTTAAAAAGGGGTACGCGCTTTGGCCACCAATCTGAGCTTGAGCCAAAAATCCTAAAAACAAGAAGAATGAAAAGAGGGTTATGCGCATGCGGCCAAATTTAAGATTTTGGGGTATTAACGCAGCAGAAGTTTTTTTATTTAAAAAAGAAAACGGGCTTTGAGTAAAAGCCCGTTTTCAATTCTTAAACTAATTTCTTTGGATTCTTTACTTTTTGATTTAGCAAAGCGATATCCAGTACTTCTTCCATTTGCTTTACATAATGGAAAGTCAAGCCCTTGACGTATTTTTCTGCAATCTCGTCTATGTCTTTGCGGTTGTCTTCGCAAAGAATTATCTCTTTTACACCTGCGCGCTTGGCAGCTAGGATTTTTTCTTTTATGCCACCTACAGGTAGAACTTTGCCTCGTAAAGTAATCTCTCCAGTCATAGCCAGTTTGTTCTTCACCTTACGTTGTGTAAATAAACTGGTAAGTGCTGTGAGCATAGTAACTCCAGCTGAAGGACCATCTTTAGGTGTTGCTCCCTCAGGAACGTGAATGTTTACATCCCACTTCTTGAAAATAGATGGGTTCAATCCAAGCTTATCTGCATTACTTTTTATATAGGCCATAGCGATGGT
>JAOARK010000442.1 GCA_025210575.1 Schleiferiaceae bacterium | reverse complement strand
GTGTTGGAGAACAAGATTTAAATGATTTACGCGCCAGAGCGAATTTAGGTCCACTAAACATTATTTCAGGTACTCAATTGGTAGCGGCCACACATGTTGAGAGAAGATTAGAAATGGTTTTTGAAGGTGACCGTGTGCATCAATTAAAAAGACAAGCCATTTATGGTAACGTTACAGAAATTAGAGGTGCACCTTGGGATTGCAACGGTATGATGATTCAGTTTCCAAATTCTGAAGGAACTGTTCAAGGATTTATTTTTAACCCTGAAGGTGGTTGTAATTAAAATTGAAAGCAATGAAAAAATATATAGCAGTTCTTCTTTTAGGCTCAGCAATTTTTGCTTGCAAGCCAGAAATAAAGCCTATTGGAGATTATTATCCTGCAGGTGATGGAATTATAGGAACTTGGATTTTGACAAATGTGAAAGTAACGGACATTACTCTCCCTTTGCCTGAAACGGATGATGTGAGTCATTTTTACAACAAACAAGACACGCATTGGACATTTACATTTAATGCTGATTCTACTTATACCGTAGATGAAAAAGGTCCGGGACCAGATATTTTTGGAGATAACGGAAAGTGGGTATTTCCCAGCTACCCGTTTCCTGAGAATATTGTAATGTACGGAACGGATACGGTTACCCTTGAACTTAAAAGTATGCCTCGTGCTATCGATGCGTTAATGGCCTTCTCTTTTGTGAGATCTGGCTGTGGAGAAGATTACATTGATTACGAATACGAATTAACCCGCAACCAGTAAGAAAATGAAGAACAAGATATTTTACAGCATCGCATTATTTGCAATTCCCTTATTAGGATGGACTCAAGTTTCTTCAGTTCCAGCCGAGGACATTGATCCAGAAGATTCGGTTCAGATCTTAGTAGATCTTTCGGCATTAGACGTTGGGAAAGACTACAATCAGAATCTATTAGACGCTCATGATAATGGCGAAGATATGTACATGTGGACATGGAAGCCATATGAGTTTCCTGACGGACACCCAAAAGCAAATGGAACCGGTGGCGCCCCTTGGAAAAGTTCGAATGAGATTTTGAAAATGACACATGAAGGAGGTACTGTTTATAGTATCAAATTAGTCCCTACTGACTTTTATGAAGTTGATGCGGCAACGGTGTATAAAGAGGATATTCACTTTCTAGTTAAACCTAAAGATGGAGGTGGTTATGGTGATCCAGATATTAAGTCAGACGACTTAAAATTGGTAATCGACCCTCCTGTAACTGAGAAAAAGCCTCAGTATGGTTTTCCAACAACCCTGAAGCAAGATGACATCTTTACTGTTTATTATGACAACGACAGAGAAGAAAAAGAGTCTATGCAAAACATGCACCCTGACAGTTGCTATGCCTATTCAGAATGCACATTAGCAAGTGGCACAGTAGTAAAAGTGGCTAATTTCTTTCAAGTAGGAAATACACCAGAGTTGCAGATGGAATACTACGATGATCAGCGTTTTAGATTGACGATGATTCCTTTTGATTTTTTCGGATTAGTGGAAGGCGATAAGATCGTTTCAATGAAGTTTGTAATCATGAAAAAAGTATACCTAACCTCAAAAGACAGAGTAGATGAAGATCTCATCATTGATGTCTGTAGTGATTAGATTTAAATGATTTAAAAAAACCGGCCAGATGGCCGGTTTTTTTATGCCGTTATTTATTCCTAATCAATTCTCCTCTGTGTTACTTTACTAAAAATGGTTCTCAATTTGGGTTTAAACAGCTTATTAATTCCTCTTGTTATGAGCAGAGAATCATTCTAATGCCTTGCTCCTCTGCTCTGTTATTCAACTCCACTGTTGATGCCAAACTGAAAGTTATTCCTTCAAAAACCCTAATAAGAAGTTGATCTAGATCGTCAGTCGTTTTACGAAACAACTTCAATCCTTTCTCAACAACAAGAAAATTGAGTACAATTTATCCGCTTCAATATGAGTCTTGTTAAATCTTCCATATATCCAATGGCAAAAAGAAGGTGTTCATCTACCTAGATTTTAGGTCCTTTTATAGGACTCTAATCTTTCTACCATCTAGACTTTCTGGCATTGAAGAAATTTTGAGACCAAAAAAAAATCCCCAGCCAATGGCCGGGGATCTATAAAAAATGAAAAAACTACTACACTATTCTAAAATTAACTTAACAGTCTGTTTTGAGCCTCCACTCATAATTTGCATGATATAAACTCCAGAAGTCATATCACCTCTTTCAATCTTAACCATACCATTTACATGAGTTAATGTTTTAACTGTTCTTCCAGAAAGATCTATAATTGAAATATCAGCGTCTTTTTGACCCGTCAAATCAACCCATACAAAGTCTTTTACAGGATTTGGGAAAACATTGATATTAGCCATTTCATCCTCTTCCTCTACGCTGATGTTCATACCATCGCAAGAATCAAAAATGAGGTTGAATACAATTGGATTTGCATTTTGTCTCTCATGGAAACGGTTCCATCCACCAACACCATTAGGTACGGCACAAGTAGTATCAAGTCCTGCATTTTCCTCGTTACTTGAATTACTCGCATCAGGTGTTCCGTTTACAAATTTGAAGAACATCGCACCTGGACAGAAATCAGAAACTGTAGTCTCATAAATACCTCCAGGCTGAGGAGTCATTTTGATAGCATTTGTTTGCCATGAAGTAAAGTCACCAATTAAGAATACACCAGCAGTGTCAATTGCACCACCCCAAGTTGCCATATCTACTCTAAAAGTAACATCAGCTTTAGCTGGAATAGGTGTACAGTATCCGGTAAGACCATCTACATTGTAACATGCTTTCACAGTATCGTCTTTGGTTAACATATGAACACGGTCAGAAACACCTTCCCAACCTACGTTTCCACCTAAGAAACTTCTAAATTTAAATTTCACCTCACCAGAATCTACAGGCATAGTTACAGACCAAATATTATTACCCATATCAGATAATTGGTCTCCGCCTGCCCATCCATTTAATGTACCGGCTACATCTAAACTATCCATCATGTTACATGCTAAGTGATTTTGCATGTCTACCATCAGAGTTAAGTTATACTGTGGAATTGGAGCTGTTGGACAACCTGTACACATAGCATAACATACTGTACCTGGAACATTAGGGTTATTCCCTACGATGATCTCTCTATTATTGTTCACCGCGCAAGCCCCAGGAACATTCTCCCAGTTTGAACCATCTGTGATAAACTTGTAAGCAAAGGTATCAGCAGGAACATAATAGATGTTCTCATACACTGTAGGTGTATTAGGGTTAGTTACGAAAAGTTCTGATGTATTTGCATCCCAATCTCCAGGATAGCCAGCAGCTGCTTGCCAATCTCCAGCAGCAGTAACTTTAGAAAAACCTGTTTGTTGAGCCAAGTCAACTTGTAGTCTCATCAATTTCAAACCCGTTGGTGACCATCCAGCAAAATGAACAGCAGCCAAAGTGGTATCTTTCACAATGTGAGCGAAACGATTATCGTCTCCTCCACCTACTTGGTTATCTGCAGGTACACCTTCAACTCCATTCCATGAGTTTCCGTTAATGAATTTAAAACGCCATTTACCATCAGGAATCATAACCGTTACCTGGTAAATGTTTGAAGTTCCAACTTGCGTTAATTTAGTTGTATCAGGAATCCAGTTTCCACCGTATCCCGCTGTGTCTTGAAAATCTCCTGCCATGTGAATTCCTGCAGGATCAATAGCTGCTGTTAGCATGTCTACTTGAAAGGTAACAGATCTTAGCTGCGCATAGCCAAAAGAAGTTACCAAAGCGAATAGAAATAAAAAATAGTGCTTTCTCATAAAGTTAAAATTTCAGTTATACCTTAGTGTACTTTTTACAATTATTGCCGAATGTATAAAAATATTTTCATGAATAACCATAATAAGTGTACAAATAACACTTTCTCTATGAATTACACACTTCACTTCTGTTCTATTCTATTCTTCTTCTTAGTTCATTTGTCCATCAATGCCCAAAAAATTGAACGAATTGACCCTCCTTTTTGGTGGGTGGACATGGAAAACCCAACGCTTGAACTCATAGTGAAAGGAACTGAACTGAATGACGATGTTTCAATTCAAGCCGATGGCGTTGAACTTGTAAAAAGTGAACTCAGTGAAAACAAAAATTACTTGTTCATTTCTTTAAAAATTACCAATTCAGCTAAAGCACAAACCCTAAAATTAAGAAGCGGTAAAAAGACTTTCAAATACCAACTGAAAGAGCGATCTCAAGAAAATAAGCAGCTCATGGGGTTAAGCCCAAAAGACTTCATATACCTAATCACTCCAGATCGATTTGCCAACGGAAATACCAAAAATGATGTGATAAAAGGAATGGCTGAAGACAGTGTCAACAGAGCGGAACCTTACGCACGCCATGGAGGAGACATCGCAGGAATGCACAGTAAAATTGACTATTTACATGACCTCGGAGTAACCGCACTTTGGATCAATCCACTCTTAGAAAATGATCAACCTTCTGCCAGTTACCATGGCTATGCTATTACAGATCACTATCAAATAGACCCTCGTTTTGGAAGCAATGAAGACTACAAAAACTTCATAGACGATTGTCACAAAAAAGGCATCAAGATCATAATGGATGTGATCTACAATCACTTTGGGAGTGAGCATTATCTAATTAAGGATCTACCGGAACAGAGTTTCATCAATCAATGGCCCGAGTTTACGCAAACCAATTATCGGGCTACAACACTGCATGACCCGTATGCATCAGAAAAAGATAAGCTCTTAATGACCGATGGTTGGTTTGACAAACACATGCCAGATATGAATCAAAGGAATGAACATTTAGCCAACTATCTCATCCAAAACTCTATTTGGTGGATTGAAGAATTTGGTATTGACGCCTTTAGAATAGACACTTACGCCTATCCTGACCAAGGATTTATGTCCCAATTTGCTCAGGCCATCGAAAAGGAATACCCCCAATTTTTCATGTTTGGCGAAACATGGGTACATGGACCACAAGTGCAAAGCTGGTATGCCGAAAAAAGCGCTAACAAGAATTTTGATTCTCACCTACAAAGCGTTACCGATTTTCAATTTGCTTTTGCCCTGCACAAAGGATTGAATGAAAAACACGATTGGGCCAAAGGCATTAACCGATTGTATTATGTGCTCAGTGGAGATTACATGTATGCGGAACCTTCTCATTTGGTCACCTTTATAGACAATCACGACATAGCGAGGATGTATGGATTGTACGGAAAAGACATGAACAAATACAAAATGGCGCTGGCTCTTCTGATGACTTCACGAGGTATTCCTCAGATGTATTATGGTACCGAAATATTGATGGCCGCTACCGATGGTCATGGTGAAATTAGAGAAGACTTTTGGGGTGGATGGCAAGAAGATAGCCTTAACAAGTTCACCAAAGAAGGTAGAAGCGATTTAGAAAATGAAGCGTTCGATTTTATTCAATCTTTAGCTAATTTTCGAAAAAACAGCTCGGCTTTAACGGAGGGCAAACTGGTTCAATT
>JAOARK010000041.1 GCA_025210575.1 Schleiferiaceae bacterium | reverse complement strand
TAAAAATTCCTTTTCACTATCAGAGCTGAAAACATAGTCTTTAAAGATGATCATCTTTGTAAGAATTTGTTCATGCCCATAATATTCTCCCGGATAGTAGTTCCAGTAAGAAGAATAGTAGCGATAAGTTCTTGACCCAGCACTTTTATCAGGATTTGTCTTGGTTTCTACATCTCTTAAGAAGTATTGCCAATCTTCTGTTCTATAAAAACCCAATGTAGATATAAGCTTTTTGGAGTTTGCTGTAGGTTCTGTAAATGCTACAGTCAAGTTTTCTTTGTAAGAGTGATATAAAGGGTTGATCAAGAGAAGTTCATCAGCTCTTATTAATCTGGCAAAATGCGGACTGATCAGGGCACCTTCACTTAACCCAAGAACTTTAATGGTTGCTGAACTATCAAACTTTTGATCTTCAATAATTTGCTGGTAAGCGGTTACCAAAAGTTCTAATCTTAATTTAGGATTATCTGCATTGTCTTTAATAACGGGTTGTTTGTACATGAACTTTGGAAAAGCATACAGGCTCGTTTTTTTTGACAATAGGGGAGAGAGGAGTTCCACTTGTCTAGCTATACTCATGGTATCATCCTCGGGAACAAAAAGGATAACGGTTTCTGCTTTTTTTGACTCCTGAGCTAGAATTGAAATCTCTCCGTACTTAGTTTCTACATTTTGTACATAGGCAGTGGTACCACTGCATGAAACCAATAAGAACAAAATTGGAATTGAAAGAAAATTAGAAGGTTTTAAGTAATTCATCAATGTTGTTAGTTCCTGTCTTTATTAATAGATTTTGCCTTGTATTAAGTACTTTTTGAACCGTGCAATTTAGGTTATCTGCTATGGTCTTATTGTTTTTTGATACACTTAATTCACTTAATACATCCTTTTCAAATTTTGTAAATTGAAGTTGATTCTCTTCCATTTTCTCATCAGACTTTAAAATGCTGTCAAGAATTGAATTAGGGAAGTATTTGTTTCCAATATTTACTTCTTCTATTGCTTCTACAAGATTGCCAAACCCATTTGATTTGATTAAATACCCATCAACACCTAGTTTCATGAAATGTTGGTAATACCTGTTAAGTGAATGCATGGTGTAGATAATAATCTTAATGTACGGCACTCTTTTCTTTAGAAGAGGTACTAGATCAAAAGAGTCTATTGTTGGCATGCTAACATCTAAAATCACTAACTCAGCATTAAGATGAATTAATTCATCGATTGTACTTTCATCAAAGTTTGAACTTTGCCCCACAATAGAGCAACACATACTTTCTTCTAGAATAGAAGCCAGAGTGTTTAATATTAGCGGGTGATCATCAACTAAATAAACATTAGTCATCATTCTTTTTTGGTAATGTGATGTAAAAAGAAGATCCTTCTTCTGTTGAAATAACGCTTAATTCTCCGCCAAGGTAAATTATTCTGTTTTTCACATTGGTTAAACCGCTTCCATTAGAAACATTCTCTGTATCAAATCCATGTCCATTATCCTCAAAAGCACAGTAAAAATGTTCTGGTTTATTCGAAAAATAGATGGAGATATAATTCGCTCCTCCATGTTTAACCGCGTTATTTATTAGCTCCTGAATAATTCTATAGAGTGTGAGGTTGTTGTTATTTTCAGAGTAAAAACGATCTATGTTTTTATAAGTAATGTCTACTAAGACATCGCTGTTTTTCCATTCTTCTACAATTTCGGCTAGCGCCTCTTTTAATCCTAGCCTAGAAATTATACCTGGCATTATATTGTGTGAGATTTCTCTAACTTCTTGTGATAGCTGCTGAGTTAATTCAATAAACTCATTATTCTTAAGCGCTTGAGATTTAAGATTGAGAATAGTAATAGTATTGCCAACGCCATCGTGTAAATCTCTGGCTATTCTATTCCTTTCTTTTTCTTGACCTTTGACTAACGAAGAAATAGAGGAGAGGGCAATTTCTTTTTCATGTAATTCTAAGGCAACTTTTGTATTCTTTTTTGAGACTCTGATGTAAGAAAGGAAAATAAGGAGAAGGAAAATGAAGGAAATACTCAATATGAAAATAAGTGTATTGTTTCGGGTGAGCTTCATTTCGGCTAGCTCTTTGTTTTTGTTTAGAAGATCAATTTTTGCCTTTTGTAGGGTAAGGTTATGTTCTTCTCGAGCGTATTGAACGGTTTTTTTGAGTTCATCGTTTAGATGATCATTAGCGAAGGTCATTTGTTTTCTGGCATAATCATATGCTTTTACATAATCTCCTTGATAGGCATATGCCTTGGAATATGAATCATAAACATTAATTAGTTCTTTGTTGTTTTGACTAAAATTAGTTTCGGCCAGTTTTAAATATTTTAGAGTAGAATCAGGGTAATTAAGATCTAGGTATAATGCCGCAATATTCAGATAGGATGTAGCCAGGCTTTCATTTGAGCTAAATTGCTTTTTCAGATGAACCGTTTTGCGAAAATATTCTAGACTTTTAGATGTATTTCCAAATTTATCGCTGTAGAGTAGCGCTAGATTATTATAAACTTTAGAAAGACCTTTTTGGTCATTTAATTTAAGATAGAAGTCTTCTGAAATATTGAATTTAATCAATGCCAAGTCAGGCTTAGCAAGGTTGAAATAACACAATCCTTGATTATTAGAGATGTTGGCTTTTTGAGATATACTTAGAATAGATGAGAAATTGTTCTGTGTTTGTGTTAAAATAGAATCAGCCGTGTTATACTCTTCAAGTTTTAAAAATATGTTGGCTATATCAATTTGTAAATCAGCTTGAAGCGAAGAGTCAATAACATTAGAATTGGTTATTAAATCTCTCGCTAAATAGGCAAAATATAGAGCATCGGCAAGTTCATCATTAAGGTATTGAATGGTACTTACCATGTTATAATTGTAGAATGCCTTGTTGTAGTTTTCGTTTAGTAGAAAGGCTTTGGCACTTTGATCTAACAAAGCAACAGAGCTATCCTTATTTCCCTTTTTGTAAAGTAAATGGGCAAGAATTTCAAGTTTAATTGCACCTTGAAATTGAGAAAGACTGTCTTGTTGAGGCGTTACCTTATACTCATTTAAATAGTGAAGGGCAGAATCTAAATTGCGGGATTTTACATATGACTTAGCCAAAATTAGAACACCATGATTGTGCACAGATGTTTCTTCTGTAGAATGCTGTTGAACTGCGTAGATTAGTTTAGAATGGGTAGAATTTTTAGCAATGGAATCTAATTGATTGATTTTTAGTAAGGTTGAGTCGGTAATTGCTACATTACTCAATGAGTAAATAAGGAAACAAAAAAGGAAGTAACTTCGTTTATCAATCATATAGAAAGCAGTAGTCTAAAATGAGCAGTCAATTTACAAGCATAATTGCTAAGCTTAACGAATTTATTAATAGATATTATGCTATCAGAATTGTAAGAGGTAGCATTTTGTTTATCGCTTTGTTCTCGTTGCTTGTAATTCTTACTGCATTGTCTGTTGAATATTTAGAATCAGACACGGTTACTAGAACTGTATTATTTGTTTTACTTCTGCTTGTGGGTGCAGCCCAGTTGGGTCTATGGGTAATAGATCCAATATTGAAAAGATTTGGTTTATCCAATAGATTGAGTCATAAAGAAGCAGGCAGATTAATTACACAAAGTAACCCTATTGTAGGAGAAAAGATTCTGAATGGGCTCGAGTTAAATCAGTTTAGCGGAAACAATGAATTGGTTATAGCGGGCTTGAATCAGCTTACCGGAGAGTTGAAAGTATTTAACCCCAAAGAAATACTTAATTATAAAAGAATTAAGCAAGGGTTTTGGACGGCCTTACCGGTTATACTTTTACTTGTCTTGATAGGAATCACGGGAAGTACAGATCGTCTGATAAGTGGTTCAGAAAGACTTGTCTCCTTTAACAAAGAATATCTTCCGAAAGACTACGTTGGCTTTGAGCTAATTTCTGATCAACAAGTTAAAGAGGGTGAAGTATACAACTTGAAGTTTGTACTCAAAACCGATGTTATTCCAGAGAGAATATTAATAGAAGTTAATGGAGTTGAGGTTTCACAAGTAAAAAGAGATGGTAAGGTGGTTGAAACCACATTGAGAAACACCTATAAGGATTTTAGTGTCCAATGTAAAACAGATAAGTATGAGTCTGAGGTACTAAATATTGGTATTATCAGAAGATCTAGAATAGCGGATTATAACTTTAAAGTGATACCCCCTGCATATACCAATCTGACTTCAAAATTCTATTCGGGCGTAAATCAAATGATGATTCCAGAGAACTCTAAAGTAGAGTGGAGAGGGAAGATACTAAATGCGGATAGCATTGTAGTGACTACATCAGAAAATGAAGAAAGAAGGTTTATAGTAGATGATAACTTGAGTTTTGATAAAAGAGTGGGTTCAAATGAAGAATGGAATGTAAGTTCAGATGGAGAAACTTTAGGTAGTTATGAAATTGAAGTATTAAAGGATGAGTACCCGGAGTTAAAAGTTGAGGTGGTAATAGATTCATTGATAGCTAATCGTTACTATTTCTCAATTATAGCTGCAGATGACTATGGAATAAAGAAGTTATCGATGGTTAATAAGGAGGGTAACAATGAGAAGAAGGAAGAAATAAGTATAGAGAGGGGTAGGTCTGTTCAGGCATTTAAAACGGTTGATATTGGTAAAGACCAGGAAGTATACTTTGAGGTATTAGATAATGATAATTACAACGGATTTAAGAAAACGAGATCCTTAGTATTCGAATTAAAAAAAGTTGACAAGGAAGAACTAAAAGAGAACAGTTCTAAAAGCTCTAGACAAACTCAAAAAGAGTTCAAAGAGAGTGTGGAGCGTAAGAGCGAACTTGATAATACGAAAGAAGAAAAAGACCGAGAAGATCAACTTAATGATGAGAGGGAGAATTTAGAGGATTTATTGAGGTTGAATGAAGAGATCAAAAAGGAGTTTGAATTCCAGCGTCAGAATGAGTTATACGATGAGGAAATTCTTGAAAAACAGAATCAAGTAGAGGAGAGATTAAATGAGGTAGATGAAGATATAAGAGAATTATTAAAGGAGATAGAAGAGCTTCAGAGGGAATTATATGAAGATCAAGAAATTCCCGAGGATGTAGAAATTAAGAAAGAAGACATTGAGGATGAGCTTGATAGAATGATGGAACTGTTAGATAGACTGCAGTTTGAAAAAGATGTTGAAGATCTTATTGATAAGCTGGATCAATTAGAAAAGAAGCAGGATGATCTTGCCAATGAGAACAATGAGTCTGTGGAGGATCAAGAGAAGTTGAATAAAGAACTAGAAGAGGTAAAAAAGGAATTAGAAAATATAGAGAAGAAGGCCGATGAATTAGCAATAGATGAATTCAAGTCTTTAGAAAAGCAAAAAGCCAATGAAGCCGAATCTCAAATGAATGAGGCTAGCGAAAATCAGAAGAAAGGAAAGAAGAGTAAGGCAAATCAAAATCAAAAGAAAGCCAGCGAAAAGTTAAGTGAATTAAGCCAAAGCCTTAAAG
>JAOARK010000040.1 GCA_025210575.1 Schleiferiaceae bacterium | reverse complement strand
TGCCGTTGTCAATTTTTCTGATATCTATGCTATGAATGGGCAACCTAAACAACTGTTGGTCTCCATTGCAATGAGCAACCGTTTCACCCTTGAGGCTATTGAAGAAATTTACAAAGGAATTTATGCTGCTTGCAAGCGCTATGATGTAGACTTAGTGGGTGGCGACACAACCTCATCCAATACGGGATTAGTACTTAGTTTAACCGTTTTAGGCTCTGCACCTGAAGCGGATGTAGTTTACAGAAAAGGCGCTAAACCTACAGATCTGTTAGTGGTTTCTGGAGACCTTGGTGGAGCATACATGGGGCTACAAGTCCTTGAAAGAGAGAAGGAAGTCTATAAGGTAAACCCTAATATGCAACCAGAACTTAAAGGTCATGAGTACATCTTAGAAAGACAATTGAAACCAGAGGCACGAAGAGATGTGATAGAAACACTAGAAGGGTTAAAGATCAAGCCCACTTCTATGATCGATATCTCAGATGGACTATCTTCTGAAATAATGCATTTATGCAAACAATCTGGCGTTGGAGCAAGGTTGTATGAGGAAAAAATTCCCATAGACCCTAGCGTATATACCGTTTGCGAAGAAATGAACTTAAACACCACAACTGTTGCCCTTGGTGGCGGAGAAGATTATGAACTTCTTTTTACCGCACCTATTGAGGAACATGAAAAAATACAGGCCAACCCCAACCTCACTATTATCGGTCATATAACCGATGCAAGTGAAGGGGTAAATATGGTAACTCGAGCAGATCAACTTATTGAGTTAACCGCACAAGGTTGGAATGCGCTTAAAGAAGAAGAGTAGAACCTAACTCTTTGAGTGCTTCGCGAAAGCGTTTTTTACCAATTAAAGTCATTTGGGGTAGTAATAGATGAAACAAATCTTCTACCCCTTTTTCTATAGTTGACGGATCTAAATCGGGTTTAGCCAAAGTCTGTTGTGCAAGCCAAAAGTTACTATGTAAAAACCATTGTTCGGTGAGCAGTTGGTCATAGCCATCTACCGTTTCATGAAACATCAATCCTTGTGAGCGCAAGCGAAAAAGCAGATCTAAAAGTTGCTTCTTTTTTAGTCTTGCCATTTCTTGATACTGCACGCGGATTGCCTCATAATGCTTTATGAAATATGGTAACTCTAGGGCAAAAAAGCGGTATTCAAACACTGCCTTATAGTAATCGAGTAAAGCATTCAAAACAGCGCTGGCTATGGCCTCTTCCTCATTAAGCTTTAACTGATTTTCTGTTTGTGAAGAAAACTCTAAGTACAGTGCCCAAACAATATCATCTTTAAGGGGGTAATGGTAAGTAAGATTACCTAGACTGATATTTGTTTCTTTGGCAATTGCGCGCATTCCAACTTGCGTGTAACCATGCTCGTTGAATAATGCTCTAGCCGCACAGAGAATTCTTTCCTTTGTGTTTTTAGACATTAAATGTGTGTTAGGGGGTGAGCAATATAAGTTAGATTTTTCAGGTAATCTTAACCCCTACGCTTAGGCTATCAACAAGTTATGAAAAGCTATTTGATTTTTTTTGTGACCTCAATTAATTCTTGAGAATCTAAAAGTCCGTTTTTGAAATACAGCCGTTGTAATCTATTGTCAAGAATTACATTTCCTGGGTAGGCCGAAGGTGCTCCATTTCCTTGAAATAATTGCGAAACGAATTCATGATATCCTTGATCAGAACCTGTGGGCACAAATCGATAGTTCACTCCTCTAAATTTTATATCCTCTTGAGTCTCTCCATTTATCTTCACCCAATAGAAATTATCTTTTATCTCGTTTAAATCATCTTTTGAGAACAGATTATTCTTTTCCATTTCACACACCTTGCACCAATCTGTGTAAATAAAAATAAAGACCATTTTGGGGTGATGTCGCAAACTATCTTCTACATGAGAAATGTCTGTCCATTCTTCGATTTGACCAAATGAAGACAGGGAAATCAACAGGGTTATAGCAAGAGTAAATGACTTCATTAGCGAATGTTATAGCGAACACCCATAAATGCGCGTATCCCCTGGTTTGGAGCATACACATAAGAGGGATCAAAAGTTAAGGCATTCGGGTTTTCAGGTGTTGGAATTACGTTGCCGTCTTGATCAAAAACAACATTTTCATCAAACGGATCATGCGGACGTGCAATACTATTAGCTGGTGGAGTAAAATTCAATAGGTTTTTAACTCCTCCATAAATTTCTAATCCATTTCTAAAAACCTTTGTCACTTGAATATTTTGAATGCTCCACCAAGGTGAATACTCATCCCGATTATCCAATTCCCCTAATAAGGGAAGTCGCATGGGACCGTACAAATTGCCGGTGAAATCAACCTTAATATTGCTTTTAAAAAAGGTGTAAGAAACACTCCAAACTGCAGAGAAATTCTCGGTTAATACTGGTGTCACCTTTTGACCGTTCTCTGTAAAAAATACATCCATAGCCGTGAATCCTGTAATCAGCTTCCAATTGCGATTTATGATGGCATCAATATTTAAAGAAAACCCCTGAGAAACAGCGTGTTCTTGTAAATTCTTATAAATGATCTTATTTGGATCAGAATCATAGTCCGCAATAATTCGGTTATTGAAATAGGTATAGAAAACACTGGCATCCAAACCAACATAAGTGTTGTTCTTTGCGAACATTTTCTTGATGAAATTCAAATTGACATTCCAGCTGGTCTCAGGCTCAAGCTCTCCTACAAACTCCACAGTTCTAGCACCCGTTAATGCTGCATGATCTTCGGTAAAAACGTTCACTACACGGTAACCATTTCCAGCACTTAAGCGAAAAATGTTCTTTTTGTTGAGCGAATTCCATTTGTAATTCAATCGAGGAGAAAAGATATTGCCATGTGCATTGTTGTAATCATAGCGTAAACCGAGCAAAACTTTGTTCTGTGCATTTAAGGTAATCTCGTCTTGAACAAATACACCGGGTAAAAACACCTTTGAAGCTGAAGTAATTCGATTACTATCTGCAGATTCTGTTGCTACGGTATTATCATCATAATAAGTATATCTCAAAGCAAAACCACTTAAGATCTGATGGCGATCTCCCAAGGATTTATGCCAAGTCAATTGACCAAACCCAATGTACTGAGTCGCCTGAAAATCAACATCTCCATAAACCGAATTTTGACGATGACCATTGGCACTAAACTGAAAGTTCACAACCTCCTTAAATGGAAGTTGATATAACCCCAGCAACTCCCAACGGTTGGTGTAAATGCTCTCTCCATAAATTTCATTTCCACCTCTATATTCTG
>JAOARK010000441.1 GCA_025210575.1 Schleiferiaceae bacterium | reverse complement strand
TACATATTCAGCAGTAAATGGAGGAGACTTAGGTTATTTCACGGTATTCAACATGGTTTACCCATTTGAATCTGCAGCATACAACACTCCGCAAGGTGAAATTTCAATGCCTGTTCGTTCACCTTACGGCTATCACTTGGTTAAGACGGTAGATAAGCGACCAAATAGAGGTAAGGTTAAAGTAGCGCAGATCTTTGTAATTTCTGACAACAAGACCTCAAAAGAAAAACAAGCAGAAGCGGAAAGAAAAGTTCAAGAGATCTATAAGCAATTACAAGAGGGTGCCGAATTCGAGTTGTTGTGTAAACAATATTCAGATGACAAGAGTACATCTTCTATTGGTGGAGTTATGAAACCTTTCGGAATCAACGAAATGTTGTACGAATTCCAAGAAGCGAGCTTCGCAATAGAGAATGTAGGAGATTATACTGAGCCTTTCAAGTCTGAACGTGGATGGCACATCGTTAAGTTGATCGAGAAGATTCCGGTAGGATCATTTGAAGAATCAGAAAAAAGCATCAAGAAATCTATTAAAAATGATGCGCGTTCTTCTAAAGGAAGAAACAGCTTGATTGTTACACTGAAGAAGGAATACAATTTCAAAGATTATCCAAAAAGGTTGAAAGACGTTAATAGATTGGTAGATGAGTCATTCTTGACAGCCAAATGGAATGGTACTGAAGCAAAAAAATTGACAAAGACTTTAATGGAATTTGCTGGTACTAAGTACACTCAAGGTGATTTTGCGGCTTACTTAGAAAAAAATCAGAGACCTGTAAGAAAAGGAAACGAGATAGAGAAAGAGGTATATAAGTTTTACAACAACTGGGTGAATTCTACCATTATTCAATACGAAGATGGTCAGTTAGAGAGTAAATACCCAGAGTTCAGATTGTTGGTTAATGAATACAGAGATGGAATCTTGTTATTTGATCTAACTCAAGAAACGGTTTGGGACAAAGCATCTAAGGATACCACAGGACTAAAGGCATTTCATGAAGCACACAAATCTGATTACATGTGGGGAAAACGTGTGAATGCTGTAGTTGTAAGCTGTTCTGACAAATCAACTGCGACTAAAGTGATGAAGTCTTTGAAGAAAAACTCTTCTCTTCAATCTATTTTAGACAAATACAACAAAGATTCTGAACTTACAGTGAAACTTGATTCTAATCTTTACAGCGAAGGTCAGAATGCATTGATTGATAAAGTAGAGTGGGTAAAAGGAGCATCAGCAATAGTTGAAGAAGATAAAAGAGCCAAGTTTGTGTACATTTATGAGGTATTAGAACCAATGGAGAAAGAATTGATGGAAGCACGAGGCTTAATTATTTCTGATTATCAAAAAGAATTAGAAACGGCTTGGATCGCTGAGTTAAGAGCGAAGTATCCAGTTACCGTGAACAAAGACTTATTTAAGAAAGTAACTTCTAGCGTTGATTAGAATACAAAAACACATATCTATTTTATTGATTGCAGCCCTAAGTGGCTGCAATCTTATTGAAAAGCCTGAGCAAACGGGAGTTCCCGTTGCACGGGTGCACGATGCCTTTCTGTATTTAGAAGATGTTGCACCACAAATACCTGCTGGATTAAGTGAAGAGGATAGTACCTTGTTGATTCACAACATCATTTATAAATGGGGTAGAGAGCAGTTACTCATTCAAAAAGCCGAATTCAACCTTCCAGAAGATATGGTTGAAATTGAAGAGTTGGTAAGAGATTACAGAAGTGATCTTATAAAGTTTGCCTACCAACAAGAGTATGTAAACAACCATCTTGATACAGCAATTAGCCAGGAAGAGCTGAAAGAGTACTATGAAAACAACGCTAGTAATTTTGAGCTAAAAGAGAATATTCTTAAGGCCAAATATTATGTGTTTCCTACTGACCTTCCCGATGTTAAAAAAACGAAACGTTGGTTTATGGGTAACAGCAAGTCTTATAATGAAAAATTTCAAGACGCTGTTTTTAACTATGCTTTAGTGAGTGTAGAAGAAGATACAACATGGATTCCCTTTGAGGAAATTGTTAAGGTGGTACCTCTGAAAACGTACAATCAGCAGGAGTTTTTAGCCAAGAATAGAAAAGTAACGCTGGAGGACTCTCTAGGTTTGTATTGTTTAGAAATTCAACAATACAAGATTAAAGATGACGTTTCACCCTTACCTTATGTTAAGGAAACGATACGAAGTATAATATTGAATCAGCGTAAGCTTGATTTGATTAAGAAGATGGAAGATGAAATTTTTAATGAGGCATATGAGAAAAAGGACTTTGAGATACTTTAATCTTTCATTGTTTCTTTTGCCAGTTATGGTTTTTGCACAACCCAAGCAAAGGCTTATGGTTGATGGAATTGCCGCTGTGGTTGGTAATGAGGTTATATTGATCTCAGATGTACAATTACAATATGAGGCCACTTTAAAACAGAGCTATAGTCAACAGGAATTAGATGAGTGCATAGTTTTTAGTGAAATGTTATTCCAAAAACTGTTGTTACACCAAGCTGAGATTGATAGTATAAGTGTGAGCGATGCAGAAGTTGAAGGACAATTAGACGCACGTTTTGATCATTTATCTGCGCAGTTAGGTGGAGAAAAAGCAGTTGAGCGCTACTACGAGAAGAGCATGTATGAAATGCGCGAAGAAATGCGCCCACTGATGAAGAATCAGATCACGGCCGAAAAAATGAGAAACACAATCATTCAGGATGTAAGTATTACACCAGGTGAAGTGCAATCTTATTTTGATAAAGTTCCTTCTGATAGTTTGCCTTTGATGAATCTAGAAGTTGAAATAGCGCAGATTGTAAAATATCCTGAAATTTCGAGGGAAGCCGAACTTGAAGCTATTAATAGACTGAAGGAGCTGAAAGAGAAGATCGAAACTGGAACGAGTTTTAGTAGTATGGCTATTTTCTATTCTGAAGATCCAGGTTCAAGTAAAGAAGGTGGTGTTTATAAAGGAATAAAAAGAGGTCAGTTTGTACCTGAGTTTGAAGCCGTAGCTTTCAACTTGAAGAAAGGTGAAATCTCCGATCCATTCAAGACAGAATATGGATATCACATTGTTCAATTAATGGATAAGAAGGGTCAGGAGTTAGATCTTAGACACATACTAATTAAACCAAAGTTCAAGAATGAAGACTTGAACAATGCTAAAGGGTTTCTAGATAGTCTTAGAGTTTCAATAAACAGTGGCTATATGACATTTGAAGAGGCAGCTCGTGAATTCTCTGAAGACGATGAGACGAAGTACAATGGTGGGGTAATGGTTAACTTTCAAACCGGTGATACCCGTTGGGATGTGAATAATTTAGATAGACAATTGTTTAGTAACATAAACGACCTTAATCAAGGCGAAGTGTCGAAGGCTGTTCTTTGGAGAAAGCAAGATGGCTCAGAGGCTTTTAGATTATTAATGCTTCGCAAGCGATCAGAACCGCACAAAGTAAACATGCGCGATGATTATCAATTCATTAAAACAGTTGCTCAGCAAGAAAAACAAAAGCGAGTGATGGATGAATGGATTGAACAACGAATTGAAGAAAGTTATATAAAAATAAACCCAGGGCTATTTGATTGTGAATTGAATGAGGTTTGGCAAGCTCTGATGGCCGAAAACTAAAACATATGGGAGACGTTGAAGCGGTTAAAAACCTGGTTCAAAAACATGCACAACTAAAAAAAGAAATAGCCAAAGTAATTGTTGGCCAAGATGAAGTAATAGACGAAGTGCTACTGTCTATTTTTTGTAAAGGCCATTCGCTATTGGTTGGTGTGCCTGGATTGGCAAAGACTTTATTGGTTAATACCATTGCTGATGTTCTGGGTTTGAGTTTCAACAGAATTCAGTTTACTCCTGACCTTATGCCAAGCGATATCGTGGGTTCAGAGATATTGGATGAGTCAAGACATTTTAAATTTGTAAAAGGTCATTTATTCTCTAATATCATTCTTGCCGATGAGATCAACAGAACCCCTCCTAAAACTCAATCTGCTCTGTTAGAGGCCATGCAGGAGAAATCTGTGACAAATGCAGGTCATACGTATAAAATGGACAATCCATTTTTCGTTTTAGCAACGCAGAATCCTATTGAACAAGAAGGTACTTATCCCTTGCCTGAGGCGCAGTTAGACCGCTTCATGTTAAATATTAAAGTAGATTATCCAAGTTTTGAAGAGGAGATAGACATTGTGCGCAATACCACATCAGACAATAAGGTTGAATTAAAAGAAGTTTTGCACGCCCAAGAAATTCTTGAAATTCAAGAATTAATAAGAAGAATCCCTACAACAGATTTTGTTTTGGAGTATGCCGTGAATCTAGTGGCAAAAACAAGACCTGGTGGACCAAAAGCAACACCAGAGGTGAATGAATACTTGAGTTGGGGCGCTGGTCCAAGAGCAAGTCAGTTTTTGGTGTTGGGAGCCAAAGCACATGCGGCAATTAACGGCAGATTTGCTCCGGAAACTGAAGATGTTAAAGCAGTAGCTATACCCATACTAAGGCATAGGGTACTTAAGAATTATAAAGCTGAGGCTGAAGGTCTGAGTGTTGAAGAAATAATAAAGGGGCTTTTATAGCCCCTTTTTTTATTTGCTGAATAGGTTGTATTTAAGAATACAATAGATGGCTCTGAATCCATCACGCCAGCCTATTTTCTTTCCTTCTTCAAAAGTTCTACCGTAATAAGAAATACCTACTTCGTAGATTCTAATATTTGGTACGCGCGATATTTTGGCTGTTACTTCTGGCTCAAACCCAAAGCGGTTTTCTTTGAGTACCAGGCTTTGTACAGTCTTCGTTTCAAACAGTTTGTAACACGTTTCCATATCTGTAAGATTCAAGTTGGTGAACATGTTACTCAAGAATGTCAAGAATTTATTTCCAATCGAGTGCCAAAAGAATAGAATTCTATGAGCATTACCTCCCATGAATCGAGAGCCGTATACTACATCAGCAAAACCATCAGTAACGGGTTTTAAAAGAACATTATATTCTTCCGGATCATATTCCAAATCAGCATCTTGAATAACTAAATATTCTCCAGTAGCTTTTTGTATTCCTGTGTGTAGCGCAGCCCCTTTTCCTTTGTTAACTTCATGCTTGTAATACTGAATGTTCAATTCAGGATTCTCCTCTTTATATTTGAGAATAGACTCTTCTGTATTGTCTTTACTGCAGTCGTTAACAATAATTACTTCTTTACCAATACCATTCATCAGCTCAACTGCTTTAACCTTGTTGAGAATATGGTGAATTGTAGGCCCTTCGTTATAAGCCGGAATTACGATTGATAATGTCTTAATCATTTAATACTTCATTTGATTGCACAAAGTTTCCATCTTTCCATTCACCTTGTTGGTAAACTACACCTTGTGCATTTTTCATTACTCCTTGACCGTGTTTTACGCTATTCAAGTTACCATTGGCGTCTTTGCCTTGTTTCCATTCACCATGATAACCAGCTTCATAATTGAAAGCGAACATATAAGTGTCTGGATTTGGAATAGTTTGAACACCTTGAAATTTTTCTGGATTACCGATGATTACCGGATATAAATATCGTCCTGTTTGAGAATACCCTAATTGATCCAATACTACATGCGTAGCACCTTTCTCTTTCATTCCATCAAGAACAGTGTTGTAATCTGGATTGCTCTTAAAGTTGGCTAGTTTTCTTTTAGCCGTGAGATAAAAAAGATTTGGCTTTCGTGTAATAATTACCGCATTCTCTGGTAAATTCTTATCTGCCCAGCTTCCTAGTTTAAAATAATTATTAAACCTTTTTGGATAAGGGGTTTTTGCGGCTTCATTCAGTTCCTTTAGCTGAGGAAGAAAGAAAAAGGCCAGAATTAAAGCCAAGTATGGAGAAGCAGCTTTATTGATTCCTGCTTTAGTAAGTAAGATTCCCAATAGTTCTATAATCGCATAGATAATTAGGAATAAGAAAATGGGTATCAGAGGTAACATAAAACGAACGCTGAACCATACATCTGGCCAAAGTAAAAGGATGCCAAAAGTTCCACCGATATAGCCAATAAAGAATGTTCTGTAGTTCTTTAATTTGATTAACCCGAATATAATCAGAGCCAAGCATAGAATACCCAAGAACCACTGTGCCTCAACCGCATCGGGTGAGTAATCCACCTTTGCTCCAGGAAAAACACCATGGGGTATTTCTTTAGAGATATAACGTGTTAAATTGTTTGTAAAGCGAGTAAACCAGTCTGCAATTCCCATGCTGCCCTCTTCGGGTCGGTAAGGGTTAATTAAAAACAGTTGCTTTAAATACTTGCTTCCACCAAGACTTTGCCCACGCAAATACCAAGGTATTCCTAGTGCAATAAAACCTAAAGTATAGCTAACTAGATATTTCCAATTCTTCTGAATTAATAAATAGAGGATTATACCCCCGATTAACGCGATTCCTGCAGTTCTAATATGAAATGCATACGAGCTTACAATGATCGTCCCATAGAATGAGGGGCTTTTAAAAATATTTTCTTTTTCAGAAGAGTTGAGAAAGAGTAGAAGAGTCAAACTACCAAAAAACAAAAATGGTATCTCACTCATCATAATTGTACTGTACTTCATCAAATGCATGTTGAATAGCATTAACAATGAAGCCACAAATGCAAGTCGGTAGTCCTTACTCACTTTAGAGAATACCTTGAATAGTAATAGCGCACTTCCGGCCAACAATACACCGTTCATGATCTTCAAGAAGATAATTGAATCTGAGAAGAACATAAAAATGGCTAATAAAGCTGGGTAACCTGGAGGGAAGTGATTATGAGCTGGGTCGCCAACGTGATGAATATTGGTATAACCGTTTCCTGTTGAAAGTGCTTTACCTAATATGTAATAACCACCGTTATCTCCTCCTAAATCGAGCTTCTTATCAAATACAAACTGGTAAGCAATGAAAAAGATAACGAGTAAAATGCCAGAAAAAATCCAAAGACTTTTGGAGGAATTTTGAACGGTCTCTTTAGACTCAACTTGCTTTTTGCCCATAGATTTGTGCTAGATTAAGACGGGCAAACATAACAAAATCAACTTTGTATAAATAGCTTAAGCTGAGATATAAATTAGAGCTTTTCTATTTTTTGAGTTTGTGATGCATTGTTTTGTTTTAACAGCAAAAAATACACTCCTGCTGGACGATCTGTAATGTCTATTTCTCGGCTGTATTTCTCACTATTACTTCTAAACTCATCGCTAAACAACACATTACCAGCTAGGTCATATATAAAGACGTTAACTAAAGAACTCGTTTCTTCAGTAAACTCTAAAGTAAATCTCCCACTATTTGGATTAGGATAGATCTTAAGATCTTTTAACACTAGATAGTCATCATTCAACAATCCTACCTTTTCAGCAAAGTCTAAATAGAGTTTTGTTTCTCTACTTAATGCTTTTATTTCTGTATTGAGCTTAATGCTTTTGTGACTTGCTTTGGTTTCTACACGCTTTATTTCCTGAGCATATCCTAAAGAAAAAGTAAAAGCTAAAAGAACGATTAAAATTGATCTCATGTGAATTTGTGTTTATACAAAGGTAAGCGTTATTCCAAGTCTTAATCCGCTTAATTTCTATACGTTAAAAAACAGTTAAACTACTAGCGCTGCAGAAAGCAGGGGTCTATTTTTGCGTTAATTCGTTGCAGATGAAAAACATCAGTTCACAAACATTGGTCGCCATTTTAACAGTTGCTCTGTTGGGTATTGTTGGCTTGCAAACTTACCTTTTCGATAACTCTATCAAGGTAAAAGAAGATCAATTTGACCATGATGCATTAAATGCCATCAACACTATTTCTAACAGATTAGAAAAAATTGATGCGATGAATTTCATGAACATGAGCAGTAGAATAGACTTTGCACCTGTTTTTTCTTCTAAACTCGATGGGCAACATGATTCACTGTTAGATAGTTCTGATGAAATTGAATATGAAGTAACCGAACTTAAGAAAGACACTGTTATTTTCTTTGAAAATGGACAGGCACAGTTAAGTATCTCCCATCAAATAACCCCTGGTATTCAACAAGAAATTGTGATTTCAGAACAAAATGATTTTGCGAGTATATATGGTAAAATGAATTTGATGGATTCTATGTTCAACAATATGCTGGTATACGGTATGCGAAATATGAAGCCAATCTCGCAAAGGTTTACGAGCAACAACATAGACAGTGTTATAAAAAGTGAACTTAGACACTACAACATAAAAACTGATTATGAATATGCCATTGTTGAGAATGGTTATCTGACAGATCTCCAATCAGAACATTTTAACGCTTCATCTATAGATTTTAAGATTCCTGTATTTAAGAATGACTTCTACTCTGGACCAAAGTATTTACTGATCAGCTTTCCACATAAGTCTCAATATGTATTGAAATCGATGTGGTTGATGTTTTTGCTTTCTCTGATTTTTACAGCTGCCATTGTCGCTACCTTCTGGAAGACCTTAATGCAAATGCAGAAACAAAAACGGATCTCTCAAATAAAGACCGACTTTATCAATAACATGACTCATGAGTTTAAAACCCCCATTGCTACCATTAATTTGGCAATAGATGCGATGAAAAACCCTCGAGTAGCTGGAGATAAAGAGAGAATGAGCCATTATTCTAATGTTATCCAACAAGAGAATAAAAGAATGCATTCTCAGGTTGAGAAGGTTTTAAAGCTGGCCATGCTAGACAATCATGAAGTGGAATTGAACAAGGTAGAGATAGACCTGAATCAATTGGTAAGTCAAGCCGTGTCTCATGTTACACTTCAAGTAGAGCAAAGAGGAGGGAAGGTAACCCAACATTTAGTAGATGAAGATCTGTGCATACAAGGAGATGTTACACACGTTGAGAATGTTCTAGTGAACATACTAGACAATGCCAACAAATATTCTCCTGAAACACCTCAAATAACAGTCACCACACATAAAGACAAACATTGGGCTTATGTAAAAGTGAGCGATCAAGGAAAAGGAATGACCAATGAAGTAAGAAAACAGATTTTTGATCGTTTTTATCGCGAGGAACGCGGTAACATTCATAACGTAAAAGGGCACGGTTTAGGATTAAGTTATGCCTTTGAAATGGTGAAGTTACATAACGGCCTTGTTGAAGTTGAAAGCCAACCTAATAAAGGAAGTACATTTACTATAAAACTCCCGATTTATGAAAAAGAAGAATTATAAAATTCTGTTAGTAGAAGATGATCCAAATTTTGGAATGATCTTAAAAGACTATCTAGAATTACATGACTATACCGTTATTCTTGCACATGACGGAGTTATAGGATTAAATGAATTCAAAAAATCTGATTTTGACATCTGTATTTTAGATGTAATGATGCCCCGAAAAGATGGCTTTACTTTGGCAGGAGAAATCAAACAAATCAATAAAGACCAACCTTTAATTTTTTTAACGGCAAAATCACTTAAGGAGGATGTTTTAAAAGGATATAAAGTTGGAGCTGATGATTACCTCAATAAGCCTTTTGATTCTGAAGTATTGTTATACAAGATCAAGGCGATTTTAGGAAGAAACAAAGAAGCTAACCAAAACGAGGAGCCTAAAGAATTAGACTTAGGCAAATTCAAGTTCAACCCTCGTTTAAGAATACTAAGCAACAATGGAGAAGAGCAAAAGCTATCACCTAAAGAAGCTGAGTTATTGAAATTGTTGATTCGTCATAAAAACGACTTACTTCCTAGAAGCACGGCATTATTAAAGATTTGGAAAGATGACAATTACTTTGCTGGAAGAAGTATGGACGTATACGTGGCAAAGTTGAGGAAATACTTAAAACAAGACGAACGTTTGGAGATTCAAAACGTTCACAGTGAAGGTTTTAGACTTATTGAGAATGTCTAACTATCAAAAAAAGCATTCAGGATTTTACGCAGTCCTTTAACAGCTAAGTACACTGCTAACATCATAATTACTAAGGAGATAACGAGCCACCAAGGCTCGTTGTTTTTTATGGCCTGAGCTCCCTTGTAGTAATACAAAGTTGGTCCACCAAAAATGAAGGGAAACGATAAAGCCAAAAAATTCAATCCTTTGAGTAATTTCTCTTTCTTATCCATTTGTCTCTTTTTTATTGATGTAATGATCTACAGCTTTTCTAACGCTTCCATGAGTGTTTAATAATTGTTCAGCTTCCTCAGAACCTAAACCTGTTTCATCCATGATCATTTGAGTTCCTCGCTTTACCAATTTGTTATTTGATAACTGCATATCTACCATCTTGTTACCTTTAACTTTACCCAAGCCAATCATAACCGAAGTTGAAATCATATTCAACACTAATTTTTGAGCCGTACCTGATTTCATTCTGGTACTCCCTGTAATAAATTCAGGACCAACCAAAACTTCGATTTTATGCTCAGCTTCATTGGCAACTGGGGAATTTGCATTACAAGTAATACTTCCTGTTAGTAGCCCGTTGCGTCTAGCTTCTTTCAGACCTCCAATAACGTAGGGTGTCGTTCCGCTTGCTGCAATGC
>JAOARK010000440.1 GCA_025210575.1 Schleiferiaceae bacterium | reverse complement strand
GGTCAACGGTTTCTACTATCTCAAATTCTAGTATTTGAGGTGTGATGCCTGAAACCACTTGCACTTGCACAAAACCTTTTTTCTTTTGATTTGATGCAGAATTAATACCAAGCACCTCAATTCTATACGTACCCGGTTTGTTAAAAGTAAATTCGGCTGCAGCGTTTCCCTTTCTTTTAATGGGTTTGTAATTCACAAAATGAATTGAATCAATAGAAGTATCATCACCTATTTTGACAGTGATGGATTCATTCATCAAAACTTTAGATTTGGTTAAGGTGAGTTTTAGTCGCTCTCCCTTTACTTTGTTAGTCGCGTCATTATCACATGAAAGCGCTATGACAAAGAGCGCGCAAAGCGCAATAGACTTAAATAGTTTCATCGGCAATTTCTTTGGCTAAATATTGGCCAGTTATGCTTTTTTCGTTTTTTACAACTTCTTGAATCGTTCCTTGGGCTACAATGGTACCTCCACCTTTTCCTCCTTCAGGACCCACATCAATAATGTGATCGGCTTGCTTGATTACATCAAGGTTATGTTCAATAATCAGTACGGTATTGCCTTTATCCACTAGAGTGTTCAAGACATCCATCAACACTTTAACATCCTCAAAATGGAGTCCTGTTGTAGGTTCGTCTAAGATGTACAGTGTTTTGCCCGTATCTTTTTTACTCAGTTCAGTGGCGAGCTTCACGCGTTGAGCTTCTCCACCGGACAGCGTAGTTGATTGTTGACCAAGGGTAATGTAATTGAGGCCTACCTCATTTAGTGTTTTGATCTTTTGCTTGATCTTTGGAATGGCATCAAAGAATACCACCGCATCTTCAACACTCATATTCAGAACATCGGCAATAGATTTTCCTTTGTATCTGATCTCTAGCGTTTCACGGTTAAAACGTTTGCCTTGACAAGTTTCACAATGCACATAAACATCAGGTAAGAAATTCATTTCAATCACTCTTAGCCCGGCTCCTTGGCATGTTTCACAACGACCGCCTTTTACATTGAAGCTAAATCGACCGGGTTTATATCCTCTGATCTTAGACTCTGGTAAGTTTGCGAAAAGTGATCTAATTTCAGAGAAAACTCCTGTATAGGTAGCGGGGTTAGAACGAGGAGTCCTTCCGATAGGTGATTGGTCAATGTCAATCACTTTATCAATATGTTCAATTCCAGAAATGGATTTGTGCGCCAAAGGTTTCTTTACCGAATTATACAAGTTTGCGCTTAGAATTGGGTAGAGCGTATCATTGATTAACGTGGATTTACCACTTCCTGAAACGCCCGTAACTAAAACTAATTTCCCTAATGGGATATCGATACTGACATTTTTAAGGTTATTTCCTTTTGCTCCTTTGAGTGAAATAAAATTTCCGTTACCCTCTCTTGGTGTGTTTTGTGTGTGGATTTGCTTTTGGCCGTTGAGGTATGCAGCTGTGAGCGTATCACTATTCAGAATGTCTGCGTATTTTCCTTGGGCTACTATGGCACCACCATGAATCCCTGCTCCGGGGCCCATATCAACCACCTCATCCGCACTTTCCATCATTTCTTTGTCGTGCTCCACAACAAGAACAGAGTTGCCAATGTCTCTTAAGTTTTCAAGTGATTTGATCAAACGAGTATTGTCTCTTTGATGCAATCCAATACTCGGTTCGTCTAAAATGTAAAGAACATTTACTAACTGAGAACCAATTTGAGTTGCCAGACGAATTCGCTGCGCTTCACCTCCTGATAAAGATCTTGCTGATCGGTTGAGCGATAAATAAGTCAAGCCAACATCTACCAAAAATTGGGTACGTGTTTTTAATTCCTTTAATACCTCTTGAGCAATGACTTGTTCTTTACTGTCTAATAATTTTGGAACCTTATCCAACCATTTGGCGAAGTCTAAAACATCCATTTCAACAACTTCACCAATATTTTGTTTACCAATCTTAAAGAATTGAGATTCCTTCTTTAATCGTGAACCATTACAGGTGTCGCAAGTTTTGGTATACATAAATCCATCAGCCCAACGTTGCAGGGATTTACTTTTCACTTCAACACTTTGTTGTTGTATGAAAGATAAGAGTCCGTCAAAGTCAATTTTATATGTACGTGTAATTCCCACTTCTCTATCGGCCACTTTAAAAGATTCAGTTGAACCATTTAGAATGACATCCATTGCCTCCTTTGAGAATTTTTTAATGGGTGTGTCGAGTTTAAATCCGTAGCGCTCACCGATAGCTTCCATTTGGTTGAAGATCCAGCTTCTTTTGTATTCTCCTAATGGGGCCAAACCTCCTTTTTTTATACTCAAATTTGGATCTGGAATTACCTTGCTCATGTCTATTTCTTTCACAGTACCCAAACCATTACAGGTGGAGCAAGCTCCCTTTGGAGAGTTGAAAGAAAAAGTGTTGGGTTCTGGGTCTGGGTAAGAGATGCCCGTAGTAGGACACATCAGTTTTCTGCTATAGTGGCGTGCCGTTTCGGTTTCAAGATCCATCACCATGCAAATGCCTTGACCTTGTTTCATGGCTACTCCAATCGACTTTTTGAGTCTTTCTTCGTTGCCAGCATTGGCTACCAAACGATCTACAACTACTTCAATGTCATGAGTTTTGTATCGATCTACACGCATGCCTGGCGTTACTTCCATCAGTTCGCCATCTACACGAACTCTTAGGTATCCTTGTTTTGCAATCTGTTCAAAGAGCTCACGGTAATGACCTTTTCTAGATTTAACAAGAGGAGCTAAAATGGCCACCTTCTTACTCATGTATTGCTCAGTGATCAGATTCATGATCTGCTCATCTGTATAGCTTACCATTTTTTCACCCGTGTTATAAGAATAGGCTGTTGCGGCTCTAGCATATAACAAGCGGAGAAAATCGTAGATCTCGGTTACCGTACCTACGGTTGATCTTGGATTTCTGCTGGTGGTTTTTTGTTCAATGGAAATGACAGGACTTAAGCCATTTATTTTGTCAACATCGGGTCTTTCTAGGCCTCCTAAAAATTGACGGGTATAAGCAGAAAATGTTTCAACATACCTCCGCTGGCCTTCTGCATAAATGGTATCGAATGCCAATGAAGATTTACCACTTCCACTAAGTCCGGTAACTACAACAAGCTTGTTACGAGGAATTGTAACATCAATGTCTTTTAGGTTATGCACCCGTGCTCCATATACCTCAATGGTATCTTCGTT
>JAOARK010000439.1 GCA_025210575.1 Schleiferiaceae bacterium | reverse complement strand
TGATCTAGGGTTTCTACTCCATGAAGCTTTACCCAAGCACCTAGCGTCTTACTCCAGCCAGGCATATCCATGTGCATCGGCACATTTGGACGTTTTGTGTCGTCCATTTCATGGTAAATGGAATTGTAATAAAGCTGTGTTTCCCATGCCTTGATAGCATTACCGTGTATAAAACTTTTGTAGTGAACCCCGAGAACATGAGCTTCTGCCAAACCTACATCCATGGTTAGAGATGGGTAGCCAACATCCATGGCTTTATCGTACAAATAGTGGATTCTCAAAACTTCGCGTTTCGATAGTTTCAAGGCCAGATTGGCTGTTAAGTTTACTTTTTCATATTGAGAGAATTGAATTTCCTGATTTCCGCCAGCGTAATAGTTCTGATGTTTACGGGTAGAAGATTGAATATATACTCCCCAATTTTTAGAGCGAATGTCCAAGTGTCCTAATGCGCCATAACCATTTGTGTTTGTTGCATAGTTTATACCTAGCAACCCATTAAATGTAGTAGTACCGCTAAAAGATGCTTTTTTAAGTTCCAGATTAAGGGCTCCTCCATGTGCGTTACCGCTTACATCAGTCTTGCCGCTTTGTGTAATAGCAAGCGATTCTAGATTAGAGGTCTCTGCATAGGCTGTTGTCGGATCCATTTTATCAGTGCAGGCTCCGAACATTCTCATTCCGTTAAGCGTAACATTTACTTGTTCTCCACGGTAGACTCTCAGCACAGGCTCTTGAGCAAAGTTGCCCCTAGAGATAAGATGAACTCCTTCTTTCTCTTTCAATATACCCTCTATGGGTATGAAAATATTTTCTTCAGAAACTTTTGTGGTATCGATTCGCTCCAACAAAGTTATTTCTGAGAGGTTGCCTCGAAGTTGAATGCTATCTAACTCTTGGTCTTGACTATACAAAAGATTGGCTCCTAAAAGAGCCAATCCTAATGTAATCTGTTTCATGAAAAATGTAGAAAGCGTTTAGAATCGTATATCAAAATAGGCATCATCTTTCATAATGTTACCCTTGTCATCTTTGATCACCATTTTAACTTGCCAATATCCTGTCATGCTAAAGTCCACTTTACCTAAATAATGTCCATTCTGCATGTCAGTAGGATTTACATTGTTTTCAGAACCGTGATTCATGGTAGGCATCCAAGGTTCAATTTCAATGTTTAGCTTTTCAATTGCAGGCCAATCCATCATTGATTTACGTTGGTAAACAACTACTTCAAAATCGTTAGAACCTATTTGTGGTTGCTTTGGATTAACCAATGCAACAAACACACTTTGGTTAGAGTCAGCGGCAGAAATAAAACTAAAAAGTTGAGCGTCATCTTTTGCCATCACATCTATGGTTGTGCTCAGCATATCAGAGTCTCCACTAGCCGACATAATTTCTAGACCTAAATTCCATTGTCCCATTTGGCCGCCCGGCATAACGTAGGTAATAGTACCGTCCATTGCCTTTAATACATCATTATACATTGGCTTTTCTGTTGGACAAGCGTGTTTCATTCCGCTGTTCATGTCCATGAGCGGTTTGAATATTACGGTTGCATCAGTGATGTTGTTGCCTGTTGTCTTGTCAGTCAGTTTTACGATTACCTGATTATAGCCAACATAGAAAGCTTCTCGAGCATATACTTTAGCGGTGTAGTTCGTGTTTGGTGCATCTAAAGTTGTAATAAGCACAAACTCGCTTAATGGATCAGCTGGCGGGGCAGGAGTTTCTTCTTTTTTACATGATGTAGTGAAAATGGCTAGCGCCAATAGAGCAATAATTGATTGTTTAAATAATTTCATTTGAATATGTTTTAGCATACCAGATTGTATTCAGTATCTAGTATGAATATTGATTTTCTTTAATAAATAATGGACGAGAGTTTAGACAATTACTCTCGGGGGAGGATCAATATTCTTTAGATATTCAAAAGTGTAGATTGCTCTGTAAGAGCGTGTAGTGTTTTTATTATTTGAAGAGAAATCTAGGTTCTCGTTTACTTCGTAAACAAATAACTCTAATTCTGGTAATAGAGTAGGAGGCTCACTTTGTTTGTTTGTTGATTCTGATTTGGCCAATTGTTTTGAAAGGTGACACTTCCCATTACACTGCAATTCTGGTGCTTCTTTGTTCTCACAAAACTCTTGAATGTACTCAACTTTGTTCAATTCATAAGCCGAAATTACAACGGTGTTGTAGAATTGAGTCCAAGCAAATCCAATGAGCATTATGTATGTAGCCAGCCTTGCCATTTAGACCCCAAAATAAAGCAACTAGCTGCAATAAAAGGTGATTTAAATCACCAATGAGTAAACGTTTTTTTAACCGATTGAATGAGGATTTATAATCAGGTAATTGCGAAAGAGTTAGAGGCTATTCATTGCCTTAATTGCATCTTGTATGTTGTCATGAACTTCGGTAATGCTCGCTTCCATCATGTAACAAGGAGCAGTAATAATTCTATTTTGAGTATCAATCAACACCTCTTTTACCGTTTTCATTTCCGTAATTGCTCCAATAGAATTCATTCCTTCACTTATTGCTCCTATTTCATAGGGCGATGCTTCAGCCGTGGAGCCAACGGTTAGTTTAGCATGATAATTCGTTCCTTCTAGAGCTTTGGCTATTGTAGTCGGACTCATGCACATGCCTACGATGATCTTTTTGTTCTCTAAAAAGTCAATTACCAAATTCTTCACTTCATTAATAATATCTCCATCGGGTCCACTAAATGCCCATTTAGTTATGTTTTTAGCTGTTCCAAATCCTCCAGGCATGGCCAAAGCATCATAATCTTTAGCGTTGATCTCGGTTACCTTCTTAATGTCTCCACGAGCTATTCTTGCAGATTCAACGAATACGTTTCGGGTCTCGTTCATTTCTTCTCCTTTGGTATGGTCAATAACATGATGTTGGTTAACATCTGGGGCTATACATTGATACGTGTGACCATTTTGTGCCAAGGCCAAAAGTGTAAATACTGCTTCTTGAATTTCGGTGCCATCATAAACACCATTGCCGTGTAATAAAACTGCTACGTGCATGGGATCAACTTTTTATGATTCTAAAATAAAAGGTTTTGATTATTCTTCATGACATAAATCTGGAGTGAGCATTGCAAGATGATCATTTCCATTATGCACTCGAAGAATATCGCTGCCAAACTCTTTGCTTAAAGTATCTGTTGGTTTAATTGCTTGATAAATATGTGCGCTGTCCTTTGATAAGTCGATAACCGATTCTTCACCTTTTAGGGTGGTTACATAAATGAGTTTTTGAGAATTTGTAAACACCGTATCGGTTACAACAGCTTCAAACTCCATAGCGCGAAAGAGTTTTAATGTTTTACAGACTTCATCGTTTCGAAATGAAAACCCAACATTGATATTCCACAAATAATATCCTACAACCACAAGAGTGGCGACTAAAGCTAACTTAGAGGATAATTTCATTGCAACAAGAAACCGACATTTCCGGGTTCTACTTCTCTTGGTTCTTGACCAGCATCAAATATTCTAGCTGTATGAGGGCCGCGTAGTTCAATGTAATTTCCTGATACTCTCAACCAACTACCTTCTCTTAACCCAACCACTGTTTCGCTGTTATAGTGGTGAAATTCTTTAATGCGTGTCTCGCGGGTTTCACCCATGTGTTTAGAATTTGGGTCAGGATCTAAATAATGTGGATTAATATTAAAAGGCACTAAGCCTAAGGCATCAAAGCTTGGAGGGTAAACAATAGGCATGTCATTGGTTGTTTTAACGCTTACACCTGTAATATTACTTCCAGCACTAGTACCCATGTAGGGCTTACCGTTTTCTATCTCTGCCTTTAGGGGATTCAACAATTCATGTTTGTAAAGTTGATCTACCAACTCGAAAGTATTTCCACCTCCAGTAAAAAATCCATCGGCATAAGCCAAAGCATCTTCGGTATTGTTAAACTCATGGATGCCTTTTACGTTGAAATCTAATTCTTCGAACTTCTTTCGGGCAATGGCGGTGTATTCATCCCAAGTAATTCCACCGGGGCGAGCGAATGGAATGAAAAGAATGTTTTTACAACCCTCAAAGAAATTCGATATTTCGTCTTGAATGTATTCTAAATAACCCTTTCCATGAACGGTGGAAGTTGAGACTATCAATATGTTTTTGTTAGACATAGTTGGTTAGTTTAAGTCGTAAATACGAGTGTATACTTGTTTTGTAGGTTGTTCGGCATTCACAGAGGTTAAGGTTAGAATGTTATTCTTGATTTCGTAATCCCAATATTCTCTTGTACAATCTTGATTGTAATAGACAAATTCAATTTCATTTCTGTGTCCTTGCGTTTTATATAACCCAAAAGATCTGTTGGTTTCATCTTGAGCTATAAACATCTTATCCCATCTCAAGAAAATGGTGTTCTTTTCAACAGCTTTCATGGTGATTTCACCAATAGTAGTTTGATTGAGTTGCCAAATTCCCATTACCTCATCTGCTTGACGAGTCGGAAGTTTATCAATCTGCTTTAGGCTTACTTCAACAGCATTCCCATCTTCCGTTCTTTTCCAGATCATACCTGTATCGGTATACGTAATTCTAAAATTTTCAAACTCATCCTTCCATCCATTTGAATGGAAAAGAAACAATTCATTATCTGCCCCTGTAACTTTGTATTTACCAATAGAATGTTGATACCAGCCATTGCCACTTTCATGTGTAGAATCCGCATTAAAACGCATCCATTTCCCGTCTGGGGTGTTCTTTTCACCGTCTATTGTTACCTGCTCAACCTCCCAAAGACCAACCATGGGGTTTTTCATCTTTTCTTCTGAGCATGCGTTAAAAAGTAGTACAACTAAGGATACAGTAATTATTCTATAGAATTTCATTTAAGTTCTTTTTGTGATTACAAATAAACACGGTTGCAATCCAATTATCGTTTGGAAACGTGAAATTATTTGTCTTGATAACAGCTAAATTTAGATTCTCAAAGGGACTAGTTCATTTGAATCAGCGCTGTCCAAACGCTCAGTTTTCCTTTTTCATAGCGCGTCCAAATAGGTCGTACAACTCCATCGTAAGCAGAAATGTTATTGTAATCTCCAAAAAAGACGGTATTGGTAGGAGTAAATGAACTTTCAGAAATCTTCTCGTTTACCCAAGTTTGCCCAGCATCTTTGCTATACGCGATGTAGACATCAGTCTCTAAATTGTTATAGGCCCTACGGTCGTAAAAAACAACATAGAGATATCCTGTTTTAGTGTCTATTGCCATCC
>JAOARK010000039.1 GCA_025210575.1 Schleiferiaceae bacterium | reverse complement strand
TGTGAATATGACCAAAGAAGATCGAAAGAAAAACATGAAACTTCTTTTTTTCGGCATTATGCACATTGTAACTATTCCTACATTGGCTTCAGCCTTGGGTAATAAAATCCCTTTAATAGGAGGTTTGATAAAAGGAGTGATCAACAGAATTTTGCGCCTTAAAGCGAGCACCATTAAGTTTTCTTATGACCCAACTTTAGATGATGATGACACCACAGATCCTAAAGAAATTACAAACGGGTACATAAGAACAATTGATGCAACAATAAAGGGGCTAGACAAGGTTTTATCTGTGATCATGCGTGTGGCGCAAACGCCTTTTATCATAGCATTGTTCATAGCACTCGCGTTTACAGCATTATTACTTTTCATCACCACTTAGTCCTTAGAAGCAATGATCAACTCAAAACCACTTTTCACTATTGTAATTTTATTGAATAGTGTTTTAGGTTTTGGTCAATCTATAGAAAACAAATTCCAAAAGCTCTTAGATTCTACACTCGCTGCCAATCCGAAAGCCGTTGGCATGCAAATTCATGTAGAAGCACCCGATTGGGGTATTTCTTGGACAGGAGCAGCAGGGGTTTCAGACACGATTTCGAAAGAAATCTACCAACTGCATCAACCGAGTTTGGTTGCAAGTAACACGAAAACTTTTGTGGCCGCCACAATCTTAAAACTTATTGAACAAGGACGGTTTAAGTTAGATCAACCTATTGATAAATTGATTTCTGAAAAAAGTAAGAAAGCGCTTTTGGCAGATCAATATGACCTGAGCAAGATCACGATCAGACATCTACTTACTCATACCTCTGGCATAGCGGATTATGTAAACGATGCGTATTTTGAATTTGTCCAAAATCATCCTAAGTACAAGTGGAGTGCAGAACAACAGGTGAACAGAGCAGTAACGCACGGCTCTCCATTAGCTGAACCTGGTGAGGCTTTTTCCTATGCGGACATCAACTATGTGCTCCTCGCAGAAATCATTAAAATCCAATATGGTAAGGCCTACTATACGGCCATGCGAGAATTGATTGATTTTGAGGAGCTAGGACTAAGTCATACATGGACTGTAAAGCTAGAAAACTCACCTCCTAAAACACTACCCTTAGCACATCAATACGCAGGCAGCTTCAATATGGATTCGTATGATTTTGACCCTTCGTGGGATCTTTATGGTGGTGGTGGATTAGCATCGAATGCTAAAGATTTGGCTATTTTTTTTCAGGCATTATTCAATGGTCAGGTCGTTAAAGACGAGGATCTTTTAAGAGAAATGTACACGTATGTCCTAGATCCAGAAACCTCAAGATATTGTTTAGGCATCTGGAATATTGATTTCTATCAAAAAACCAAAGGCTACGTACACGGAGGCTTTTGGGGAACCGCATCAATGTATTTGCCAGAACACAACGCCACAATTTCCTCCATTGTGCTTCAAAGAGATCTTCGAGATCTTAATCACCAACTATCTAATCAGTTACTTGAAATAATAGAAGAGTTAGAACAAGAATAGATTATTGCGTCTTTTTTAATTTTATACGTCTATGTTGAAAACATAGAATTATGACAGCTCGTATTTGGGATTCTTTTAATGACGAATTACTTGGATTTATTAAATCCAGAGTGAAAGACTCAGATTTAGCCCAAGATATTCTGCAGGAAGTCTTTATTAAAATTCATCAAAAACTTCCTTCTTTAAAATCAGAAGATAAGTTGACAAGTTGGGTTTACCAGATTACCAGAAACACCATTATAGACCATTTTCGCAAAAAGGGAAATACGGAGAAATTAGAAGATCAAATCGCTAAGCATCTTCCAGATGAAATTGCGGAGGTAAACAAAGATTTTTCTTCATGTATTAGCCCTTTTATCGAAGATCTGCCGGTAAAATATAAAGACGTATTGCAACAAACTGTATTTGCAGGCACTTCACAAAAAGAATATGCCGATCAACATGACCTTTCTTATTCCGCAGTAAAAAGCCGAGTTCAAAGAGGAAGAGAAATGCTGAAGAATGCTTTTATAGACTGCTGCAATCTAGAGGCAGATAAATATGGTAACATCATTTCTTCTAAAGAGGACTGCGACTGTTAATTTCTTTTGCGTCCTTTTTGTAAGCTCACGTCTATAGAGTAAAGAATCATTAATATTTAAATTCTATAGTCATGAAAAATCAAAATTGTTGTACAGAAAATAATTGCAACTGCACTTGTAATTGCACATGCAACTGCAATACCAACAATTGTTGTTAAACAAAAAAGGCGAGCTGCTAGCTCGCCTTTTATTTAGTACTTGATCTTAAGTCGCTTTCGTTCTTTTTTAACAAAACTCTGGTGATCCTCTAAACACTTATGTATTGTGTTTACCCAGTAGTTGTCAAATCCAACTCCTGTTGGAGAAGCATGGTATCTTTTGAACAAGAGGATCTCTCCCGTTACAGTGTCAAAATAAACCACTCCATGTTTACCTTTTCCATGTTTCTTAGACAAGCTTTCGCCTATCACTAATACTCCAACTCCTTCTTCAACTTTCCCTACATAGCCATCTACTATCTCTTGAATTTCTTTGTCAGAAACATGATAGAGTTCATTCTTGATGATGCACTCTTCATTTTCTACCATTCCATTCAATTCTGTAGATCTCTTAATAGACATGGTGTAGCTTTTCACTCTACACAATTCTGCAGGGTTGAATTTCCTTTCTTCTGTGATAAAAACCTCGTTCCAGGTATCAAAATACTTGTACTCTAAAGCATTGCATTTTGTCTTACCGTTCTTGTCAATAAAGCCTTCTCTGTGAATCAATCTTAACTTGGAGAAGTTTGCTCCCAAAAAGATGATCTCTTTTGCAGATAAAGCGCGCTTAACATTGGTTTTGTTTGGACTAGTTGCAGGCACAAAAGACATGGCCAACAAACCTACTCCAAGCAATAAAATGAACTTCTTCATTTTACTTCAACAATTTCTTGTAGAATTTTGCGATCATTTTGGCACTACCAGCTGCCGCAGCTTTTACACGGTAACCAGTAGTTGGAGACATTGGTCCCATTTGCAATCCTCTTGAAGCTGGAATATAAATCACTGCTACTTCTTCTCCTGAGGCAATCTCAGTAAAGATCAATTTAGTCTCTATAGAAGAATATTTAATCGGTGTACCCGTCTCGATGTGAATAGGTTGAACAACCATTTTATAGTCACTTTCTGGATCATCGATGTTAAATGAAGCTGGATACTTTTTTGTAGCTTTTCTCAATACTTCTCCGTAGTACTCACCAAAATCTTCTTTGTCTTTGTTCCATGCTTTTTCCCATTTGTCAGCTTCAGAACGACTCTTTTCTTTTTTACGTTTGTACTCGATAAAATCTGCTTCAGAATCCAAACCATCAATAGAGGCTTCGCTAATATCGAACTCTACATATACGGTTGAAGATTTCTTTAAAAATGAGCTATCACCGCTCATTACTTTAGGGCTCTTTTTAGCTGGCGCAAAAGAAATTAAACTTAAGGCCAACACGCTTAAGGTGATGTTTAAAAATTTCATACTGTAGTTTTATTTTGGGCAAATAAAACATTTTTACTAACGAATCTGCAAAAGATTTCACATTAATATGAATGGGTTTTTAAAGGGTGTATTTCATTGTTTCTGCGCTGTATTTTTTTTCAGAAAAAACTAACAATCATCATGTTTCTAACTTATATTCATGTCTAATTTTACATTATTAAATCATACAAAATGAGCATGAAAATTCAAGTAAATACAGATCATAACACTCCCGGAAGCGAGAGTCTTAACAATTTTATTGATACCGTATTAAATGCCGAGTTAGATCATTTTAGTGAACACATAACAAGAGTTGAAGTTCATTTAGCGGATGAGAATGCAGGTAAATCAGGAGAGAATGACAAACGTTGTGTAATTGAAGCACGTGTTGAACATAGACAACCAATAGCTGTAACGGCTCATGGAAACACTTATGAAGAAGCTATATCTGACGCAACGGATAAAATAAAATCTTCTTTAGATACGGTTATCGGCAAAATGACGAGTCATTAAGCCAGTGTTATAATAACAATCAGCCGCTCTAAGAGCGGCTTTTTTTATGGTACAGTTTTAGCTTTTCAATGAGCATGAATTACTCATTAACATTTTTGTTTTTGGCACTTGGTCTCTATTCCTTATCGCAAGAAAGACTGGATCTTGATTTACCTCACAACAAAAGAGGCTACACACTAATTTGGAGTGAGCAGTATGCCTTTGATC
>JAOARK010000438.1 GCA_025210575.1 Schleiferiaceae bacterium | reverse complement strand
GATCTACTTTGGGATGGAAACAAATATTTCGAAGGGCTCCACAAGTTCTTCAAATGGGTAGAATCCCAATCCTATAAAATTCAATACCGTGTTATGCTGTCTCGCTATCGCGGTAAAACTACTTGCCCAGTTTGTAAAGGCAAAAGGTTAAGGAAAGAGGCCTTCTTTGTAAAGGTTGGCGACCACACTATTGGAGAACTAGTAGATCTGCCTCTTTACGAATTAAAGAATGTATTTGACAATCTTGAACTCAACGAATATGACCAAACTATATCAAAACGTTTGTTTATTGAAATAGAAAGTCGCATTCACTATTTATTAGAAGTGGGTCTAGGTTACCTCACATTAAACCGAATAAGCAGCACATTAAGTGGAGGTGAATCTCAACGAATAAATCTTGCTACTTCATTGGGAAGTTCGCTGGTGGGTTCTACCTATATTTTAGACGAACCCAGTATCGGTTTACATTCTAGAGATACAGATAGACTGATTGAAGTTATTAAGAATCTCAAGAAAATTGGGAACACTGTAGTTGTTGTTGAGCATGATGAAGGATTTATGCGTCATGCAGATAAGATCATAGATATTGGCCCCGGAGCTGGTTTTCACGGAGGAGAAATTGTTGCGGAAGGCACCATAGATGAAATAGCCCAAAATCAGGAAAGTCTGACAGGTGCATATCTCACGCACAGAATAGAGATCCCTCTACCAGAAAAAATTAGAACCTGGAGCAGATCTATAACCTTGAATGGAGCCAGAGAAAACAATCTTAAAAACGTAGATGTTACTATTCCATTAGGGGTATTTACTGTTGTAACAGGAGTAAGTGGCTCCGGAAAATCTACCTTGATCAGAAACATTGTTTACCCGGTTATATTAAAACATCTAGGAGGCTATGGTGAAAAAGCAGGGAAATACAATTCTATATCTGGCGACTTAGACAAAATTCAACACATAGAATTTGTGGACCAGAACCCAATTGGAAAGTCTTCACGAAGCAATCCTGTGACTTACCTGAAAGCCTATGATGATATACGAAATCTGTATGCCGCTCAAAAGCTAAGTGTTGTGAGAGGTTTCAAGGCGAAACACTTCTCTTTCAACACAGATGGAGGCCGATGTGACGTATGCCAAGGAGAAGGAACGGTGACCATTGAAATGCAATTCATGCCAGATGTTCACTTAAAATGTGAAACATGTCATGGTCAACGTTTTAAAGATGAGATTCTCGAGATTAAATACGAAAACAAGAATATTTATGATGTGCTTGAGATGACCGTGAATCAAGCCATAGAATTCTTTACAAGTCATAAGCAAACTAAAATTGCTAAAAAACTCAAGCCTCTTCAAGACGTTGGATTAGGCTATGTTCATTTAGGTCAGGCCTCAAGTACTTTATCCGGAGGTGAAGCACAAAGAGTAAAACTTGCTTCCTTTTTGGTTAAAGGAAGTAGTGAAAAACCAACTCTGTTCATTTTTGATGAGCCTACTACTGGACTCCATTTTGACGACATCAACAAACTTTTAAACTCATTTAATGCCCTTCTAGATCATGGTCATACCGTATTGGTAATTGAACATAATACGGACGTAATTAAATGTGCTGATTGGATTATTGATCTTGGACCGGAAGGTGGAGAAAAAGGCGGAAATTTGGTATTTGAAGGTACGGTGCAAGATCTACTGAATAACAATGACTCCTATACTGCAATTGCGCTACAAGAAAAATTTAGTTAGAGATTGGCTTGAACACTACCCAGCGATCTGAACAAATTGGTTTTATCAGTCTGTTTGAATTTGATCCAAACAAACTTTTATCCAATTGCTTACAGTTAATCTTTATTTCATTTTCGGTTACTTCGTATTCAATTCCTGCAGGAATATCTGAAGGAAGAAAATCAGAATCAAGTCCCACAATGAGTCTTTCCTCATTTTGATTTGAAATGCTTGCTTCTCTAAAAGCCGTCCAATTCTTTTGAGCGTCTAACTGCGCTTGAGTAAAATCAGATGACCAAGTTTCCATATGGTAAAACTTAATTTGCCTTTCAGGTTCCATTATCTCTATCCCATAGACAAATTCACAATTTTCGGCTAGATACTTACCCGATTGAAGGCTGGGTTGAGAGCACGAGAATAGAGCTAAAATACTAATGCAAGAAGCTAAAATTCGCATTACAAATGAGCTCTTAACCCGCTGAAATAAGCTATCAATAGTTCCTTTTGTTCTTCGCTCAGATTGGCCTCTTCATGCATAGAAACATAACCCTCTTCTGGCATCCATCCTTCCTCTAGCGCTTCAATGCATTCCTCCAGTTTATGATCCATTTTATCTGAACTATAACCTTTCCAAGTCGAAAAATTCAATTCTTCTCTTCCATGTTCTACATGATCTGCCACTACCCAACTTACTGGAGCCACATAAGAATACCAAGGCCAAACGGTCTCATGAGAATGGCAATCATAACAAGCTGATCTCATTATCGAAGCTACCTTCTCATCTGTTTTGTTTAACTCTATAAAGTCTTCACCTTTTACTATTTCGGGGTTAGCTCTATCCACTGGCAGTAACTGCAATACCACTAACACAATCAAAATCAACAAGATAATTTTCTTACCAAATCCAGACATAGAACTTTCTTTTCGTTTAACTTTAATAAAGCAGCAATGTTATAACAATTACCTATTATTAGATTAATATTATCTATACTTTTTAATTGAGGTGTAATTAAGTTTGTTTAACTTTACAATTCAAATAGTAAACAAAATATTGTGAGCGAATTAAAACCAGAGACTTGGCCAGAACTTTACGGAGATTATCTCACGACCTTCGCCTATATGCGTGTAAGCGATAGAGATTTGGCTCAAGACCTTGTTCAGGATACTTTCTTTTCCGCGCTAAGGGCAAAAGACAACTTTCAAGGTAAAGCTTCGGAAAAGACATGGCTCATTTCTATTTTGAAGAATAAGATCATAGACTATTACAGAAAAACTGGATTGAAGGATGCAGAAGGTAATAGGATGTCTGGTAAAAAGAATGTGAGCCTAGAGAACTTCTTTCAAGAAGGACAATGGAAAGAGGGAACACGACCACTTAAATGGGACTCCGATTTAAATCATCCTGTAGAAACCAATGAGTTTTTCGAAATATTTAATAGCTGTGTTAATAAGCTCAAAGGCAAAGGAGCAATTGCCTTTAAAATGAAATATATAGATCAAGAGGACTCCGAAGTTATATGCGAGACTCTAAATATTACACCCTCAAATTACTGGGTTCTTATACATAGGGCAAAATTGCAACTAAGAGAATGTCTCAATAAAAATTACTTTGATGAGATTGCGAATGCATAGAATTTGATACCTACATATCCACATTTAATCAATTTAGACTCAATCTAAATTAAATTCTGAATACCACTATTTTCAGCGGGTAACCATATTTATTTACATTTATTGCTATTGAAGATTTAGACTTTCTGTAAGGATAGATACCTTCTCCGTCCTAAATCGTGGGTTTTGTCTCCAAAAACATTTAGTTCTTGGAGTTAGTAGAAATAAAGTTTAAAGAAATAGCTAGGAATGAAAGGACTAATGGCAAGGCTATTGCTGCCGTGCGAGAAAGCTTCCATATTGGTACTTAAACGGGAAGAAGGGAAAATAAGTGGGATCGAAAAGGTTCAACTTTGGATGCACACACTGATTTGCGGACTTTGTAAAGAGTTTGAGGACCAAAATGAGTTTATCAATGTAAACATGGAGAAGCATTATCACAATGGTAGCCATAGCGTAGAGCTAACAAAAGAAGAAAAGGAAAAGATGAAAAATGCTATCTTAGAACAAGTGAAATAGTCTAAACTGCATTTGAACTTTTTCAAAACATGTGAAACTTAAATCTCAATTAATAATTACTACTTATCATGGAAAATCAGAAAAACACGAAAAAGTTAATTAGTGGATCTATAATCTTAGGGTCTGTAATTGGTTTCGGAGGAGTTCAAGCAGCTGAATTATTTAACTATAATGACTTAGGTTCAGGTTCTGAAGTTAGAGCGCAGCTATTGCAAAGCGAAAGAGCAATTGACAATGCAATAGAACTTTCTTGCGGAGAAAAAACCGAAGGAAAATCTACAGAGCACAAATGCGGAGAGGGAAAATGTGGAGAAAAAGCAAAAAAGTCTTCTAAAGAAGGAAAAGCCACAGAAAGCAAGTGCGGAGAAGGAAAGTGTGGAGAGAAAGGAAAGGAATCTAAGAAGAAATCTGCCAAAGAAGGAAAGGCCACAGAGAGTAAGTGTGGTGAAGGAAAATGTGGAGAAGGAAAGTGTGGAGGTAACGAATAGATTAATTTGAAATTAAAGGCCATGTTCAGCGGTGAATTATGGCCTTTTTTTTGTCTAAACGAAAACAAATGAAGGGAAAAGTTGGGTTAGGCTTCCGAAGAGATTTTGCAATTGAATTGCTAGAAGATGATTCTTTCAACCCTGCTTTTATAGAATTTGCTCCAGAAAATTGGATGAAAATCGGTGGGTTTTGGAAAGAAGTTCTGAACAGAGCTACTGAAAAATTTAACGTTGTTTGCCACGGTCTAAGCTTATCTGTCGGGAGCCCTGATGAGTTGGATTGGGAGTTTATTAAGGACCTGAGAGATTTTTTAGATCAAAACAAAGTATTGCTCTACTCAGAACACTTGAGTTATTCTCAAACAAACAATGCTCACCTCTACGACCTTTTACCTATCCCCTTTACTCAAGATGCGGTAAACCATATTGTAGATCGAATAAAAAAAGTACAAGACTTCCTGGGTAGGGCGTTAATTATCGAAAATGTATCTTATTATACACCTGTCGCTGCTCAAATGAGAGAGATAGAATTCATCAATAAGATTATTGATGGTTCTGGTTGTAATTTGCTATTAGATGTAAATAACGTTTATGTAAACGCGTTTAACCACAACTATAATTCTGAAGATTTTATACGCAATCTTCCTTTAGATAGCGTTGCATACATTCATATGGCAGGTCATGAAAAAGTTTCAGATGATTTAATTATAGATACACACGGTCAACCAATTATAGACCCAGTATATGATCTATTTAATTGGACTCTAGACTATGTGAAACCTGTTCCTGTTTTACTGGAGCGAGACTTCAACATTCCAGAATTAACGGAATTAAATAAAGAGGTTGACCAACTTCAGGCAATTTGTGATAACAAATGGAAAACTGCAAATGTTGCTAAATCCTAACACAAAAATTCAGCAAGAAAAACTTGCAGATTATTGCCGCACTGGAGAGTACACTCCGTTAGAAGGTGTTACCCCGAACAGAGTACATCATTACAGAAGATTAATTTTCAATATTGCATTAGACACTTTATCAACTGCATACCCAATAACTAAGAAATTATTGGGAAGCGAAAGTTGGAAAGAGATTGTTGAGAAATTCTATTCAGAAAGCGAGTGCACAACTCCTTATGTATGGAGAATGCCCTTAGATTTTTACGAATTCGTGAAATCTAACCAAAGTCTCAACGAGCTAATGCAAAGGCATCCTTTTATATTAGATCTTATTTATTTTGAGTGGATAGAACTTGAAATGTATATGATGGAAGATATACCTCAAGATAGCAGCAGACACAATGGAGACTTAAAGAAAGACGTTCTTGTTTTAAATCCAGAGTCTAAGGTCTTACTTCTTGATTTTCCTGTTCATAGGCTGGCACCTGAGGAAATTACATCTAATCACAAAGGAAAGTACTATTGCCTGTGTTTCAGAGAACCTATTGATCGAAAAATTCAATTTATTGACTTATCGGCATATTATGCCTTTCTGATAGAAAATCTATATGCAGGTAACGCGGTAGAAGATGTTATTGCGCATGCTGCTGAAGATATGTCCTTACCAATCGAAAAAATAGAAGAGAACACTATGCCTTTTATAGAACACCTCAGAAGTTCGGGCTTTGTTCTAGGTTTTAACCCTTAACCCCCAATCATTATGTTAAAATTATATGCAAGATCAGTTCAATTATTGAGCCCTGCTAAAGATTTGAGTTTACTCTCTATGCGTCTACTTTTGGCCTATGTTTTTCTTTATCCAGCATTGCAAAAATGGGAGAATATGGAGGGAACAATATGGTGGTTTGAAAGCCTCGGAATACCTTTTCCTGAGTTGAACGCATATCTTTCTGCTACCATCGAAATATTAGGAGTCGTTCTTTTGGTTCTAGGGCTATTATCAAGGTTTATATCCATACCACTCATTGTAACTATGTTGGTCGCTATTAAGACTGTGCACATAGATCATGGCTGGTTCACCATTGGTCAAAGTGCGTTAAACGAAGAAGTAGCAAAAAGACTAAATAAAGGAAGAGAAATCTTACAGGAATATGGAAACTACGATTGGCTAACCGAGGAAGGCTCGTTTGTAATTTTACAAAATGGATTAGAGAATCCTCTTACATATATTTCAATGCTTTTAGTTGTAATTGCCTTTGGATCAGGCAGGTTAAGTTTAGACTACTTTTTGTTTGAACGAAAAATAAAAATGTGATTTTTTTTAGGTTTTGCATTGGAAATTGAATTATCAATTCTATATTTGTATCACCTTTTTAGGGTAGCTTAGGTTTATTGGTTTGGTGTGAGGCTCGGAGTTCTAAACTCCGAGCTTTCTTTTTTTAGAACCTTTTGAAACATAAAAAAAGACCTCAATCGAGGCCTTTAAACATCTGACTAGATCTATATCTTCCTATTTCACAAGGTTTAAAGCCCTTTCATAAACATCTAGATATCTAGGCAATATCGACTCAACAGTAAATTCATTAGCTCTTGCCAATGATCCTTTTCTCAACGCTTCATGTTTTTGGGGATCAGACAGAATATCAATAGCATAATTCGCCATAGCAGTTACGTCTCCAACATCTGCAAGATACCCGGTTTTGTTGTGCACATTTACTTCTGGTAACCCTCCAGTATTGGATGATATAACCGGCAACCCAGCGGCCATAGCCTCTAAGGCGGCCAAACCAAAACTCTCGGTTTCCGAAGGCAAAAGAAACAGATCTGACATGCAAAGCACACGCTCTATTTCGTTCGTCTTACCCAGGAAGATGAGCTTATCGAGAATGCCTAGACTTTTTGCTTGTTGTTCTGTTCGCTCACGCTCAGGACCTTCACCTATCAGTACTAACTTACTGTCGATTTTTGCATTGATCTGATGAAAAACAGTGATCACATCCTCTACTCTTTTCACCTTTCTAAAGTTAGATACGTGTGCCACTAGTTTTTGATGGGGCTCAACAAGGTTACATCGAAGTTCTCTATTATTAACATCATAAAGAGAAGGGTCTATGAAGTTGGGAATCACTTCAATATCTTTTCTTACAACGAAAAACTTTAAAGAGTCCTTTTTTAAACTTTCTGAAACGCTGGTAACTACATCCGAATGATTAATACTGTACGTTACCGCAGGTTTATAAGATGGATTCCGTCCAACCAATGTAATATCCGTTCCATGCAAGGTGGTAACCACCGGTATGTTAATTCCTTTTTCCTTTAAAATCTGCTTGGCGGTTATAGCCGCATAAGCGTGGGGAATTGCATAATGAACGTGCAAAAGATCGATTCCTTCATTTAATACCGTATCCACCATTTTTGAGGACAATGCCAACTCGTAGGGTTGATATTCAAACAAGGGATAATCGTGCACATTTACTTCATGGTAGTAGATGTTCTCTTCTAATATGTTTAGACGAACAGGCTGGCTGTAGGTAATGAAATGAACTTTATGCCCCAAAGCAGCCATGTAAGTTCCAAGTTCTGTAGCAACTACTCCACTACCTCCAAAAGTTGGGTAGCAAACAACTCCTATATTCATAGTTTCTTTCCTTCTTTATACTTCGCTGTACTTTCAACTTTTCCAGCTGTGGTATAGTACGTCCAAGTACCTGTTTTCTTACCGTTCTTATAAAATCCTTTGGTCTTTATCCCATTGCCTTCTTTGTAATACTCGAAGAACTCACCATTCATTTCATTTTGCTTGAATTCAACTGTACTCTTTAAGACATCGCCCTGATAGAAATTTTTAACGGTACCAATAATACTTCCCTTGTGATAGGTATACTCGCTCATCTTGTCTCCATTATCATAGTACCAATAACATACCCCTTGTTTGAATCCGTCTACGTAATTGAATTCTTCTTTTTTCTTTTTTGTATTGTAATAGGTAATGTACTTTCCATTCATCCAGCCATCAACGTAAGTTGCATCTTTAATTAATCTTCCTCCAGTATCGTAATATCGCTGGCGGCCATCTAACTTGCCTTCATTGTAATATTCCTGAAGCTTCAAGATAGTTCTGTTATTATGAAAAACTACCCTCACACCATGATAGATATTGTCTTTATAAGTTGAAATCGCCAATATCTTTCCTTGTTGAGTATAATCAACCCAAGCACCTTGTTTCAACCCATTTTCATCGGTAAAGTTTAATCCTGTTAATTCCTGACCGAAACCAAAACCTGAAAGGACAATAAATAAGAGGGATGCTATTCTTTTCATGGGGTATATGTATTTAGAGACTTATAAATTTCTTCTTGAATTTTTGTTCTTACACTATAGGTGATCAGTTTTTTGTTTTCCGCATCTGGGTAAACCCGATTGGATAGAAAAATATAGATTATTTCTTGATCAGGATCCGCCCAAGCAATTGTCCCTGTAAAACCTGTATGACCAAAGCTCAATTTAGAAACACAGTCACAAGCTGGTCCAGGTCCACTTAACTGGGGTTTATCAAACCCTAAACCACGTCTATTATCTTCTTTACAAAACTCACACTTAGTGAATTCTTTGATTGTTGAAGCTCGTAAGTATTGTTTTCCTCCATAATAGCCTTCTTGCAAGTACATCTGCATCAGCTTTGCTAAGTCATTCGCATTTGAAAAGAGACCAGCATGTCCCCCAATTCCACCGGTCATAGAAGCTCCTTGATCGTGAACATACCCTCTAATGAGTTGATATCTGAAGTACTTGTCATGCTCGGTAGGAACTAAACGTTTTTCATCAAATCTGTTTCTCGGAAGGTATCCCAAAGTACTCGCACCAAGAGGTTCATAAATCTCTTTTTGTACGTAATCCTCAATATCTGTCTTTAAAGTTTTTTCTATGTATTTCTTAAAGAAATAATACCCTAGATCAGAATACTTGTATTTAGGTTTTCCTAATCCTGTCTGAAGAATAGTCTTGAACATGACATCTTCATAATCATTTTTGATATAGAGATCTCTAGCCACGATTGTCGAGATACTGTCATTGGGTTTACTTGAATAAAATTTAGGACTTGGTTTTTGGTCTTCAAGTGTGGCTAAAAAAAAAGGAACCCATGGTTCCAATCCTGCTTTATGCGTTAATATGTGGTTTACTTTGAGATTGGATTTATTCGAACCCTTGGTTTCGGGCAAAAGCTTTACCAGCGGATCCTCAAGGCTAAAATTTCCCTCTTCATAGAGTTCCATCAAAACAGGAAGCGTAGCAGCGATTTTCGTGATAGAGGCCAAATCGTAAATAGACGAATTGTCTATTGGATAATACTTGTCATACGTTTGATGACCAAAATTCTTGTGGTAAAATACCTTCCCCTCTTTGGCAATTAATATTTGACATCCAGGTGTTGCCTTTTGCGCTATTGCCCACTCAGCAATTGAGTCTATTGAACTCAATTTTTCTCTGTCGATTCCTACTTCTTCAGGGAGTGCATAAGCCAATCTACTTAGGTTTCCTCTTTCTATTCCATATCCTGCATCGAAAAGACTCGAACTATTTACGGGTATTTTTCCTTTTGCATTGATGGCTCCAAAAATCATCTGTGCTGCTGCTTGCTCTGCTTCAGGATTATTTTGGTAGGCCATGATCAAAGATTGAGCGAGCTCCTTTTCTTCAAACGATCTAAGTGAATAGGGATTCGCAAAAACAGTAATGACCATAGGAGTTTGTAGTGAGACCTTTTTAACAAATAGTTTTAGATCATCCTTAATCTTGTAACTCTTCCAAGGGTTTTTATTTGAAGTATAGATTCCAACAAAAACCATATCGTATTCTGAAAGCTTGTTCAGAATCTCATTGCCATTTTTTCCATCGTAAGAAAAATGATCTACTTCGGTGTACAGATTTAATGTCTTCGCAAAATCCTCTCCTTGCTCTACCCCCAATGTGATGCAGGCATATTTCTTTTTAGCGATATCCTTAATAGGCAAATAGCGCTCTTTGTTTATAACGAGCGTTACTGCTTCCTGCATCAATTGCTTTCTAAGAACCTGAGCCTTAATAGAATTTAAGTCTGCAACAATGTTTTTTGTCTTTACCTTATCTTCTTTTTTAAGGTTGAGCCAATACTTAGCCATTAAGATCTTTCTCACCTTATAATCCAAGTCATCTTCAGAAATTTCTTCTTTACGCAAAGCAGATTTTAGTCGTGTTCTCGCTTTTTCTAAATCAGATGGCATCAGCAAAATGTCGTTTCCAGCCTTAAAGGAAGCCAGTTCAACCTCACCTGGACCATAACTATTCGCCACGCCAGCCATATTTAAGGCATCCGTTAGAATTAATCCATCAAATCCCATTTTATCGATCAAGAGCTGCTTAACAGCTTTTTCTGATACCGAAGTAGGTGTACCTGTATTGTCTATGGCGGGTACATTTAAATGGGCAACCATTACTGAAGCTAATCCTTCTTTAGATAACTCTCTAAAGGGATGAAGTTCTTCTTCCTGTAATCTTTTCATGTCAAAGTTCACAGTTGGCAGCGTCTTGTGTGAATCTTTGTCAGTATCTCCATGTCCTGGAAAGTGTTTTCCACATGCCAGTACTTTAGCATCCTGCATCCCTTTCATAATCTCGTAGGCATGCCATGTCACCGCATCCTTATCTTGACCAAAACTACGGGCATTAATTATTGGGTTATCTGGATTTGTATTGATATCTAAAACTGGGGCAAAATTGATATGTACTCCGAGTCTGCGGCATTGCTTACCCATTTCAACTCCCATATTATATACGAGTTCAGTGTCTTGAACGGCTCCAACTGTCATCGCCCATGGAAACTTGAATGTACTGTCTAGGCGCATTGCCAAACCCCATTCAGCATCCATTCCAATCATTAAGGGTAAATCAGATTTACTTTGATACAAGTTTGTGAGATGTGCTTGACGAACTGGCCCACCTTGAAAAAAGATCAAACCACCTACATGGTAATTTTCTATTTGCTTTAAAATACTTTGAGTATGCTCTTTACCCTTGTTGCTATAGGCCGCCACCATAAACAGCTGTCCAATCTTCTCATCCAAAGACATTTCAAGCATTTGAGCATCTGCCCATGCCCTAGCTTCTTTTGTCTGAAATACTGCCTGCGCGTTTACAGTTTGTAATGCAATTGTCATGGCCAATACCGCCAATACATGTATCTTCTTCATTCAAATTCAATTGATTTGCAATTATCTCAAAAATTGTGGGTAAAAAATAAGAGGCTCATGCCTTTCTTTGCACATCTTATTTTTAATTAGCCATTCTATTTGGCACGTATTCTGCAATTGTGCTCTACATCTTTTAACTTTGTTTTAAACAAATAATTGCATGTTAAGATTTGGCCTTTTTAAACAACAAAAACCTAAGCAGTTTAATCTGCAGCCTCGTTATTATAATGAGCGTAAAGAACGGTTAGCAAAGCTGAAGGCAAAATATGAAGCACCTGCGGGAGAAGAAGATTTCGATGCCAAGTTGTATAGAGATCATTTAAGATCATCTTGGAGCCAAAAAAGACTGACCAGTAGCAAGGGTGTTAATCCCATTAGAGTATTGGTAATTTTTGCGGTGTTAGCTGGTCTTATTTATTGGGTATTTAATTAGCAACCCTAAAAACTACATGGCAAACAAGATTGTCCTCTTGCCCGATAATGTGGCAAACCAAATAGCCGCTGGTGAAGTTGTTCAGCGACCTGCTTCTGCTGTTAAAGAACTTCTTGAGAATGGAATTGATGCGCAAGCAACGCAATTGCACCTTAATGTATTGGATGCTGGAAAAAGCCTAATTCAAGTTATTGATAATGGTGTTGGTATGAGTGAAACCGACATTAGGATGGCTTTTGAAAGACATGCAACATCTAAAATCACTAAAGCTGAAGACCTTTTTAACTTACACACTAAAGGGTTTCGTGGCGAAGCTTTAGCGAGTATCTCTGCAGTTGCACAAGTATCATGTAAATCTAAAATCGAAACAGAAGATCTAGCCTCTGAAATAAAGATTGAAGGAAATAAAGTAACGGAACAAGGCTATACTTCAGGTGTAAAGGGAACCACGATTTCAGTGAAGAATTTGTTCTTCAATATTCCTGCAAGAAGAAATTTTCTGAAATCAAATCAGGTAGAGTTTAAACATATTGTAGACGAGTTTGAACGTGTTGCACTAGCACATCCCGACATTCAATTTAAGCTTACGCATAATCAAAATGAAATATTCAACCTCAACTCAGGAAACCATAGGCAACGAATAGTCGGAATATTTGGAAACAAGTACAATGAACGACTTGTTCCTGTTGAGGAGAACACAGATCTCGTAAAAATTTCTGGGTTTATTTTAAAACCCAAATTCGCAAAGCGCACCAGGGGTGAACAGTTTTTCTTTGTGAACAATAGATTCATTAAAAGTCCATTTTTAAACCGTGCCGTTTCAGATGCATTTGATGGATTAATTGGTAGTGATCAATACCCTTCTTATTTCTTATTTATGGATGTCGACCCATCAAAAATTGATGTCAACATTCACCCCACCAAAACAGAGATCAAGTTTGAAGATGAACACTTCATTTTTGCCATCTTAAAATCGGCTATCAAGAAATCCTTAGGTCAATTTAATGTGGCGCCAAGTATTGATTTTGAAGCGGATCTTCAATTTCATGTG
>JAOARK010000437.1 GCA_025210575.1 Schleiferiaceae bacterium | reverse complement strand
TCTTCGGTAAATTCTCTGATACAACCATGGCCACCGTTTTTGGTTAAGACCACATCAGCAATGGCTTGCACTTGTTTTGCGGCATCTGCAGGGCAAGCGCTTAGCCCTACCATTTGCATAATCTCAATGTCTTTTAAATCGTCCCCGATATAGGCTACTTCTTCCGCTTTAAGCTGAAGTTTTTGTAACCACTCTTTTAGAATTTCTGTTTTTGGAGTGTAGCCCACGTAAACCAAATCTACCTTTAAAACTTTGGCTCTGGCGGCCACGAGTGGTAAAGAATGTCCAGCACTTATTATACCGTATTCAATGCCGTTTTGGCGACACAGCCCAACAGACATCCCATCCCTAGCAGAGAAGCGCTTCATTTCTTCTCCGGTGCTGCTAAAGTACATGCCGCCATCGGTCATTACACCATCTACATCGGTGATGAGGAGCTTGATGTTTTTTGCTTTTTCTCTACGCATGTAAAGCCTTTCTAATGTTCATTGCTTTGGTCAGGATACCTTCAAGCTTGTCTAACTGCAGCATCGTATGTGGATCACTTTTCGCTGTTTTTGGATCTGGATGTGTTTCCATAAAGAATCCATCCGCGCCTGTTGCGATAGCTGAAAGTGCCACCGTTTCAATCATGCTTGGGTCACCTCCGGTAACTCCTTCTGTTCTGTTAGGTTTCTGAACAGCATGGGTGCAATCCATAATCGTAAAAGCACCCAGTGCTTTTAATCGTGAAATAGAGGTTGCATCAACGATTAAGTCGGTATAGCCAAAACTATTTCCGCGCTCGGTTAACCATACTTTCTCATTTCCTGTGCTTCTCACTTTCTCTAATGGAAACTGCATAGCTTCTGGAGAAAGAAACTGACCTTTTTTGATGTTCACGCCTTTGCCTGTTTTAGCCGCTGCCAACAATAATTCTGTTTGGCGGCATAAAAATGCAGGAATCTGAATATTGTCCACATACTGCGCAACCATCTCCGCTTCGTGACTTTCATGAATATCGGTAATGGTCTCTACACCCAACTCTTCGCCAACGGCTTTCAAGATCTTCAATGCTTTTTCATCGCCAATACCCGTAAAGCTGTCTAATCTAGAGCGGTTGGCTTTGCGGTAGCTTCCCTTAAAAATATAATTGATGCCAAGGTCATCGCAGATGCGCTTTACTTCGCGCCCAATAATGAAAGGCATTTTGTCGTCTTCAATGGCGCAAGGGCCAGCAATCAATGTGAATTTATTCATCTCCTCTTGCTTTAGATCCTAAGTATCCGCTGTGGTGTCTTAGGGCATATTGTTCTTTGGTAAAACCAATTTTTTCTTCCATTAACACTACCAAAACATCTCCGACTACGGTCATCACTGTAGTGGATGTTGTTGGAGCCAAACCCAATGGACAGATTTCCTCTGGGTGACCTGTGTACAAAGTAACATCGCTAAACTTTGCTAAATCGGTTTGGTCGTTTCCGGTTAAACCGATGATCTTCATGTCAGGAAAAATGCGGTGTATCAAGTATTCCAACTCGATGATCTCACGCGTTTTACCTGAATTAGAAATCATGATAAAGATGTCATTTTCCTGAACCATACCGAGATCTCCGTGCTGTGCTTCGCTAGGATGCATGAAAATAGCGGGAGTGCCTGTACTTGAAAGCGTGGTTGCAATGTTTACACCTATTTGCCCGGCTTTTCCCATTCCAGAGACAATCACTTTTCCAGACTTTTGATGTACTTGTTGGTAGATCAGATCGATGGCTTTTTCCATGATGCCATCAATCGGAATATTTTGAATCGCCTCTACTTCTTTGCGAATGAGGTCTTGAATTTTACTCTGTACCATAGCTACTTGATAGGCCGCAAATTTAGGGTTTAGTTCAAGAAGGTGAACTAAGAATCAAAGGCATATCTATGCTTTCTTCACCAACCAAATGTCTTGCGGAATTGCACCACCAGGTTTCGGTTCTTTTACAATGTGTTCTAGTATTTCTACTCCGGTAAACAGCCGTTCTACAAAGGCTTTGGGGTGAAAAGCCGAATATAAACGATGACCATCTTTATTATAGCCACGAACCACTAAATGGTTTTTGTCAAATTCTTTGCGTTCTTCTTCCGTGAGCTTGGCTTTAAAATTATCGCCCTGCATGGTCAACAACATGATGCCACCAGGCTTCAAAACCCGATACAATTCTTTGTACCAGTCGTAATGCGAATCTGGTGATAGGTGCGTAAAAATTGAGATGCCATAGATCACGTCCATTTTATTGTCTTCATACGGAAGTTTGGCCTCAATGCCGTTGTGGTTGAATTGAATTTCCCGTAAATTCTCACTACACCAGGCAATAGAATTTTTGTTGTAATCTGTTCCGTAATACTTGCATCCATTGCCGATGACATTGGGCATGTGCCGAATTAATCTTCCTGGGCCACAACCCCAATCCAGAATGTTAGCATTCTTAAGTTCAATATGTTTGGCAAATAGAGCAGCCAATTCTTTTGCGGCTTCTTGACTGTCTAAGAAATACGTCTTGTAATTGATACCAAAAGACTCGTACATTAAGTAATCAGGTGGCAATGGAACATCGGGGTATTCCTTTTTGAAGGCCTTATTTACCTTGCTGTTTTGTACGCGCTTGTAGGTGTAGAGCATGTGGTCTACTGCATTGATTACGCCTAGTTTTCTTACCAGATTAGAGAATTCTGCTTTCACTTGGAAGTTATAATGTTGTTATCTGTAATCAGGGGTAGCCCCTGGTATTTTAATAAAAGTTGGGCAACAGTCAGCGTGTCTTTTTCGCAGTAGATACGAATACGTTCTAAATCGTTGTCGTTGTAATAAACTGCACCTACCTGGCTTCCGTCTATGTCGTCTTTCGGTGTCGGAATATCGAAAAGTGCTGCAAGCAATTTCAGGCTTGTGTAATGTTTGTAATCGCCAAATTTCCACAATTCCATAGTATCTAAGTGCTGTACTTCCCAAGGTTTCTTCCCTGCCAAATTTAAGGTGTCTGGAATTTGAATGCTGTTGATCAACATTCTACGTCCGATGTACGGAAAATCGAATTCTTTGGCATTATGACCACAAAGCAGATGGTAAGGGGTGTTGAAATGTTGAGTAACGATATCAGCAAATTCTTGCAAAAGAATCTTTTCATCATCCACATAAAAAGACTTTACATGAAACTCTGTTTGGCTACCGCTTTGA
>JAOARK010000436.1 GCA_025210575.1 Schleiferiaceae bacterium | reverse complement strand
CTTGCTCATTCAATGGTTCTTCAGATGATCCAGTCTATTCACCCTACCTCTATATTTCAGGGAGAACACCCGGTGAAACTATTTTGATTAGAGTATGGAGAAGAAACAATTTGCATGGAACTCCTTTTCAAATAAAGGCGTTTGAACCGTCACCTATTCCCACTAATGAGGTTTGTGCATCAGCTGTTGACCTTCCCGTGGGAGCTGGTTTATGTGCAACACAGCAGTATACAGGTTTATATTCGTTAGGAGACCCAACACAAACGGCTCCTGGTTGTGCAGGCTATACCAACCAAAACGATGTATGGTTCAAGTTTTCACTTCCAGCATCGGGCAATATTCAATTATCCGTAGATAGAGTTTCTGGTAGTATAAACTATGCCATGGCTCTGTACTCCGGAAGTTGCGGTAGCTTAGCCTTACTACAATGCGCTGATAATGGTTCTCCTCTAGACCCAGGTCTTTCACCTGGCATCAATTATTCAAATGCAGGATTGGCAGGTCAAACGCTGTACGTTCGTGTTTGGCGTAACAGCAATATTCATGGAGGCGAATTTTTGATCTGTGCATACGATCCTGGTTACACACTGCATACATGGACTGGAGCTTCGAGCACAGATTGGAACACACTAGCGAATTGGGATGTAAATGGTTTGCCGAATTCAACGGGAGTTGTTTTGATCCCGTCATCCGCGGCAAACCAAGCGATTATTGGTCCAGGAGAAACTAAGGATATTCTTTCAATGGAAATTGAAAACGGAGCTGGTTTCGTCATGCAAGGGCCGTCAACGCTAAATATATATGGGGATCTACTGATTAATGGTTCGTTTGATATGACCAGTGCGATTGCTCGTTTCGTTGGTGTGAATGATCAAAGGATCAGTGGGATTTTAGGGAGTGCGCCTAAAATTGGAATACTTGAGTTTAGCACAACAAGCTTAACGTTATATAGAAGTATTGAAGTTATAGAGCGGGTCGTTCCAACAATGGGAACCCTTGATTTGAATGGTAGAGATTTAAGGCTTACTAGCGGATTTGTGGGTGATTATGCGCAAATTGAACGAGGTAGCGGAGATATACTTGGAAACTCGATTGTGTATGAGCGCTTTATGAACACAGCAGAAGGGTGGAGACAGTTTGCTTTGCCAGTGAGTACCTCATTGTCATTTTTAAATAATTGGACCACCATACTAACAAATGGACCTGATCATAGCATTTATTGGTGGAATGCCAGCGATGTAGGATCTGGTATTGCCGGTGGTTGGACTCCAGCCACATCTATAAAAGACAACACAACAGCTTATGTAGGCTATGTTTCTTCTCAGTACAATATTTCAAATCCTGTTGAAATAAGAGGAGGCTACGTAAATGGTGATCAATCTTTCACAGTTTACAATACACAAGATCCTAATAATCCATCCAATATGGGTTGGAATTTTATTCCAAACCCATTTTTAACCAATCTTGATCTTTTTAAGATGCTCGATGATTATGATGCGGATGGATTATCCTCTCCAAATGATTACCCTCTGGGGTACTCAGGCGTTCATATCTGGAATGGTGGCGATAATGTTTCGGGTCAATACGTTTCAATTATTAATAGCGTAAGTGTAAATACAGGTAACGCAGGTGCAGATGCTTTGGGCCCAATGGGAGGATTTTGGGTGAAAATGGAAAACACGGATGCTGCCAGTGAGACCTTTGTGGTTAAGGACAACAACCGTAATTACATGGAGTTCTCCTACAATGCTTTAAAAACATTTAAACCCACTTTAAGGATTTCATATTCAAACGCTCATGAAAGAAGGGATGATATTGCTCTTTATATTGACCAAAACGCTTCAAAAGAGTTTAACCCTAGGTTAGATGCCTATAAACTATTGCTAAATGAGAGCGATTTGGGCGAGTTGTATATGTGTATTGATCGTGAGAACGAAACAGTAAAAACATCAATTAAGAGTTTTTCAATTAACTCAAAAATTGATACCATAGATATTGCAATTGCTCATCAAATCAGCGGATCACTTGGGAGAATCGATGTTTCTTTTGAAGACTTTCCCAATTATAAGGTCCTCTTGCTTGATCAGCAAGAGAATCATATACATTCTCTAAAAGGTAATCCCTATCGCTTTATTCATTCTGAGGCAGATACAGCAAGGTTCAAACTTGTTCTTGTCCATCCTTCACATCCATTCTATCAAGAAGTTGAACAACAAAGTAAGATTCAAGTGTATAGCCATTTAGATAATTTGCACGTCTTGAGCAGTATCGATCAATTCGTAAACATTCGAATAAATGATCTGTCTGGAAGAGAAATTGTGAAGTTCAATCGAGTGAGATTAATGCAAAATGAACAAAAGCTACTCCCTCTAAATATTGAAGGTATATATATAATATATATAGAGCATTCAAATGGACAATCGCTTACTAGGAAGTTGGTATTTACCAATGAGCTTTAGAATGGTCATTTGCTAAAATTGAGTTGAACCATTTGGTTATATTCACCATTCTTTTTTAAACTGGCTAAAACCATCTTATGTTCGAGAATTTCATCAACACTTTAAATGGAATCGTTTGGAGCAACGCATTGATCTTTGTTGCACTTGCATGTGGATTGTTCTTTTCTGTTAAAACTCGTTTTGTGCAGATCAGGATGTTCAAAGAAATGCTTAAACTTCTTTTTGGAGGGAAATCTTCAGAACGTGGAGTATCTTCATTTCAGGCGTTCGCTATTGCCATTTCAGGAAGAGTTGGTACGGGTAACATTGCCGGTGTGGCAACTGCCATTGCCTTAGGTGGTCCTGGAGCTGTATTCTGGATGTGGATTATCGCCTTTGTTGGGTCTGCTTCAGCATTCGTAGAAGCAGCATTGGGGCAACTTTATAAAGAAAACAAAGGGGGCGAATATCGAGGTGGCCCAGCATATTACATTGAAAAAGGTTTAGGTATTAAATGGTTCGCAACATAGTTTGCGATTGCCACCATATTAAGTACCGCATTGTTTCTTCCAGGAGTGCAAGCTAATAGTATTGCTGCTGGAGTAAAAAAAGCATTTGATATAGATGTTGCTTATACGGGAGGTGCGATTATTCTTTTCTTGGCACTCATTGTTTTTGGTGGTGTAAAAAGGATTGGGAAATTCTCTCAGATAGTAGTTCCATTTATGGCAATAGCTTATGTTCTCCTAGCGGTGATTATCATTTTTATGAATTTCTCCGAGATCCCTAAGGTGATAATGTTGATTCTTTCATCAGCCTTTGGGGCAGATCAGGCATTTGGAGGAATTGTGGGAATGGCAATAATGTGGGGTGTTAAACGTGGAATTTATTCAAATGAAGCAGGGCAGGGAACAGCTCCTCATGCTGCCGCAGCCGCTGAAGTGAGTCATCCTGCAAAGCAGGGGTTGGTGCAGGCCTTTTCCGTATATATAGATACTTTGTTTGTATGTACGGCAACGGCTTTCATGATATTATTCACTCTCCAGTACAATGTGGTTAATCCCGAAGGTGGTTTCTTATTAGAAAACCTTCCCAATGTGAATTATGGTCCGGAGTATACTCAGTTGGCAATAGAAAGCCAATTTCCAGGTTTTGGAAAAGGGTTTGTGGCGGTCGCTTTAATGTTCTTTGCCTTCACCACGATCATGGCATATTATTATATAGCTGAGACAAATGTGAGTTACCT
>JAOARK010000435.1 GCA_025210575.1 Schleiferiaceae bacterium | reverse complement strand
TCTTCAGGGTAAATTCAATTAATGAAATCGTTTTGTTCTTCTCTAAGATTATCCATTGGGAAAGTACTCAGTTCGTTTGGCAGTACATAAAGGTGGGATTGAGTTTCTTTACAGTTATAATGTTGTTCCAAATTTTTGAATACCAAACAGGAATGCATGCGTTTACCTTAAAGATTCAAAACAAAGCGGTGAGATATGGTTTGCTCAGTGCTATGTTCTTTGTGAGTATTGTATATATCATTCAGTCTAAAACTTCGCCATTTATATACTTCCAGTTTTGAAAGATCAATTCAAAAATATAGTTGCTTTTGCCCTAACATTTATAATGGCTATGATTGTTATTGATCTGTTTGTTTCTGTAACAGGAATAGCAAGGACCAGTGAAGTGTATTTTAATGAAGATCAAGGAAAATCATACAGAAGTGATTATGAATATGTATGGTTTTCTGAAGGGTATTCAATGGGGAGAGTAAACCATGGAGAATATTTTGGTCCATATTACACAAAGGAGAAGCAATCAGGAATAAAGAGAGTAGCTCTTTTGGGAGACTCATACGTAGAAGGACTTCAGGTTTTTGAGCGCAATCATTTCAGGGCATTAATTGAAAAACAGCTTTCAATTGGTTATGAAGATTCTGTTCAAGTGTTGAATTTTGGAAGGAGTAATTTCAATTTTCCAAACATGTATGGCTATAGTAAATTGAAAGTTGAACAATATCAACCTGATCTTTACATAGTGTTTGTCTCTCAAGAGGATCTGTGGAGCTTAGAAACGGATGCTCTCTTGCCTAATGTAGATCCTCAATCGCTAGCTCCTGTGCCTTACCTTGGACTTCAAAACTTGAGTAGCTTTAAAAATGCCAATTCTATTTTATCTTATTCAACTACTGCATACATGCTAAATTCCTCACGGAGAAAAGTGAAAGAAGAAGGGCTAATTAATATTGTCTTTGAAGGGAAATTTGCGACTAAAGAAACAAGCGTGGCAAAAGAAAGGAAAGTAGCCCCTCTTAATCTTAAATTATTGGATCGGATTGATAACGAAAGGTTCATTATAGTCTATAGAGAGAAAAAACCGTTGCCTATCCATTTTAAAAGTGAGATCTTAAAAAGGGGTATTAAGTTTATTGACCTCTCAGAAGTATTAGCCAAACAAGAGCAAATTGGAAAAAACCCGAATTACTGGTTTAACCTAAACAACGATGGACATTGGAATAGACATGGCCATAAGACTGTTGCTCAATATCTATCTCCAATAATAATTCAAGAACTTTCTGAATTGGAAGATTGAACCTGCTCATCTATTACTTCCTGTTCGCGCGTACGCAACCATTTAGTCAACAATTCATGCGCAATTGAAAGCACCACTGGCCCAATAAATAAGCCTAAAAATCCAGATTGAATGAATCCTCCAATTGCTCCCAGAAATACAATTAATGTTGGCACCTTTGTTCCTCGGCCTAGTAAAATCGGTTTGAGCACATTGTCGCTAACCAGCACCAATAAATTCCAGATCAGAAAGATGACGGCCGTTGTAGTGTCTGCAGTAGCAAACATGTAAATTACAGCGGGCACAACCACTGGAAATACTCCGACCTGAATAAGCGCTAGAAATAATACAATCATGACCAAAATCCCCCAATAAGGGATTTCGGCTAACATGAAACCAATACCAGCCAAAGAACTTTGAATAATGGCAACACCAAGTACCCCTGTAACCACACTGCGTGTTGTGGTCTCAGCTAAATGGACAATTTCATGCCCGCGTTTTCCTGCTAGTTTTACACTGAGCCCATCAGCGAACTTTCTCCCTCTAGAAGAATAAATTAATAGCAAGCCAGAGACGATTACAGCAGCAATAAACATGAAGAGTCCTTTTCCCGCTACAGCAACTGAACCAAACAGAAACAATCCAATTTTCTCAAGTTCTTTAGAATGATCGAGTATAAACTCTTCTAGATTCTCATTGGCTTCATGCCAATTTTCCCAAACAGTTTCTCCAATTATTGCAATTTCTTTTATTCTATCGCTTGGTGGCGGAACATCAATGTTCTGTGCCGATAATGTTTGAGTGATGGTAGAGAAATTTTTAATCAATTCCTCAGCGAGTATTGTAATGGGCAAGATGATAAGAATCAACATGCCCAGTGTTATGAGCATTGCCGCTAGCTTATTTCGATTATTTAAAAGCTCAGATAATTTCTTTTGCACTGGAAATAGTGCTATAGAAATAATGAGAGACCATACTAGGATTGATAAAAAAGGCTTTAGTATCTGAAAACTCCAAGCAATTATGACAACGAGTGCAGATATTCTAATTACAACATCAATAGGGTGCTCAATACGTTTTCCGTCTTGGTCTGTCATACTCAAAGTTTCTTGAGCCTAAGTTACCATCTCCTTTCAATTTTACAAACCTAATCCTGGTATGTTTGGCATATTGTCTTTTAATGCACTTTTCATTTCTTGTTCCTGTACGGTACCTGCTTTTGTTAATGTGCTATTCAAAGCAACAACTAAGGTGTCTATCAGTTCTTCTTTATCGTGTAACAAGGCATCGCTAATCTCAATTTCCTTTATTTCTTTGTTTGCCGTTGCGGTAACCCTAATAGCTCCACCTGCGGCATCACCTGTTACGTAAACAGTATTAAGTCTTTCTTTTGTGGCTTCCGCTTCTTTTTGGGCATCTTTCAATTTGCCCATCATTCCCATTAAATCTCCAAACATTAGTATCCTTTTTTTAAGATGATTAATCGTTACAAAAGTAAGTGATGAAAAGCTGCGGAATGCCACCTTATTTGCCGCTAATATGTATAGAATATAGGTTTACCTTTGCCGCCTATAAAAATTAAAATCATAGCAAATGCCTAAAGGAGTTTTTAAAGTTCCTGCTCCATACAACGAGCCCGTATTGTCATACGCACCAGGAACATCAGAACGTGCAGAATTGCAAGCAGCATACAGTAAAAATTTCAATCAAGTAATAGACATTCCCATGTTCATCAATGGAAAGGAGATCTTTACCGATGACAAGAGAAATGTTACTCCTCCACATGATCATCAGCATGTGATTGGAACCTATAGTTATGGGACGGCTGAGCATGTGAACTTGGCTATTGATACAGCATTAGAAGCTCGCAAAAAATGGAGCCAAATGAGCTGGGAGCACAGAGCTTCTATTTTTATGAAAGCAGCAGAATTAGTTGCAACAAAATATAGAGCAGAGATTAATTCGGCTACCATGTTGGCACAAAGTAAGAATGCAATGCAAGCTGAAATTGACGCGGCTTGTGAGTTTGCTGATTTCTTGCGATTTAACGTGCAGTACATGGTTGACATATACAATCAGCAACCAGAATCTGATAAAGGTATATGGAACAGAGTTGAATACAGACCGCTAGAAGGATTTGTGGTGGCGATCACTCCGTTTAACTTTACCGCTATATCTGGTAACTTACCTGCTTCTGCAGCCCTAATGGGTAACGTTGTAGTTTGGAAACCATCTGATACGCAAATCTATTCTGCGCACACTATTATGAATATTTTCCGCGAAGCTGGACTTCCTGATGGAGTTATCAATATGGTATTTGCAGATGGGCCAATGGCTGGAGATATTCTATTTAAGCACCCAGATTTTTCTGGATTACACTTCACAGGATCTACGGGAGTATTTAAACACCTTTGGAAAACCATTGGTAACAACATAGATAATTACAAAACTTACCCAAGAATTGTTGGCGAAACAGGAGGTAAAGATTTTATCGTTATGCATCCTTCTGCAGATTCAAAAGCAGTTGCTACAGGTATTTCTCGTGGAGCTTTCGAATTTCAAGGACAAAAATGTTCTGCGGCTTCTAGAGCTTACTTACCCTTAAGTAAAGCTAATGAAGTATTGAATTATGTAGTTGAGGATGTAAATTCATTCAAGACGGGTTCTCCTGAAGATTTTAGCAATTTTATAACTGCGGTAATTGATGAGAAGGCGTTTGATAAAATTGCTGGTTACTTAGATTACATTAAGGAGCAAGATGATGCTGAAATTATTGTAGGTGGAGGTTATGACAAGAGCAAAGGTTACTTTATTGAGCCTACTGTGGTTGTAACTACGAACCCAAAATTCCGCACAATGTGCGAAGAAATCTTTGGCCCAGTAATTACCATATTTAAATATGAGGATGCAGAATGGGAGAATGTTTTGAAAATCGTAGATGAAACAAGTGAATACGCTTTAACTGGAGCAATTTTCTCTGGAGATCGTTATGCTGCTGAATATGCTACAAGAGCGTTGGAAAATGCGGCAGGAAACTTCTACATCAACGACAAACCTACTGGGGCTGTAGTTGGTCAGCAACCTTTTGGTGGAGCGAGAGGGTCTGGTACTAATGATAAAGCAGGGTCTGCACAGAACTTGTTACGTTGGTGCTCGCCTAGATTGATCAAAGAAACATTAGTTTCACCAGTAGATTATAGATACCCCTTTTTAGGAGAATAGATAATTTAATAAGATGCAAAAGAGGCTCATTGAGCCTCTTTTTTTTTGATAAAAAAACTCCCAGAATTGGGAGTTTAATGGCACATATGACGTTTAACTCTTGTGCTTCTAATAAGTAATGCTTTTTCATTCTTTTGGTGTTTCGGTTTTAACTGAGTCCGAAGCTTCTTGGTCTTCATTTTCGGTTTGTTTATCCCACAGATTATTTATAAATCTTTTTAGTGCAGTTCGTTTACCGGGTCTACTTTTTCCTCCTTGCACTTCTTCGGTAGAAGTCCTTTCTTCAAGAAATTTCTTTAAGTTCTTATCCGCAGCATTCATGTTCAATAATATTTGCTATAAAGCTACCGCTGAGGCTATTAAAATATTTATCAGGAAGGGAATAGATATTTGACTAATTGAAACATAGTACAATAGGATTGTTAGATTTGCCACACAATTGTTTCTATGTTGAATTTCCTTGTTTACAATCTCTTAATTTACCCTCTGTCAAAGCTTCCTTTTTGGCTTTTATATCTAAAATCAGATTTTCTGTTTTTCGTCATTTACAGGATTGTTGGATATAGACGTAAAGTGGTAATGGACAATTTAAGGAACTCTTTTCCTGAAAAGAATGAAGCTGAATTGTTACGAATAGAAAGAGAATTCTACAAACATTTTTGTGATCTGATCTTAGAAAGTATCAAGGCTTTTTCAATAAGTGAGGAAGAAGTCTCTAAAAGAATGATTCATAAGAACACGGAGCTCTTTGATCAACTTGCTAAACAAAATCGCTCTGTAGCTGCTGTGGGCGGGCATTATTGCAATTGGGAGTGGTTTGGAATCACAATTGCGCAGAGTATTCCGCACAAAGCATTGGCATTTTTTACGCCTTTAAAGAGTCCTTTTTGGAATGATAAAATGACCAAAAGTAGAAGCCGATTTGGACTACATATGTACAGCATAAAAGAGTTGAAGCAGTTAAACTCAGTTGTAGAATCTGGATTAACAGCTACTATGTTCGGTTCAGATCAATCTCCAAGCAACCCAAGAAAAGCGTACTGGACTAAATTCTTGAATCAAGATACTGGAACTCAATATGGAGCTGAGAAGCATGCTATAAAATTTGATACAGCGGTTGTGTTTGCGGAAATCACAAAATTGAAGCGTGGTTTTTATCAAACAGAGTACAAACTTCTTTATGAGAGTGTTGAGGGCCTAGAGTATGGAGCAGTGATTGAGCTTTTTACCAAAAACTTGGAAGATCAAATTAAGAAGAAACCTGAGTATTACTTGTGGACACATAGAAGGTGGAAGCACAAAAGACCTACAGACGAAAAGTTTGAAGAAGAACAGAAAGCGCTTCGGGAAGGGCGCGATCAGCGCTTAAACCCAAAATAGGGGAGGTGTACCACCTTTTTAGTGTCAAAGAAATCCTCCTCAAAATACTCCGGTAATTCAAAAATCTTAATTCCTGAAAAAGGAGCAAGTTCTTCTGCTAAATCTCCGCCTTTCAAGTAGATTATGCCATTTCGTAAACGGTTAAAACCCTTACGTTCAATTCTTCCTTTAACCATCTTGGTAAAGTCAGACATGTTTGTAACAGCACGGCTAACTACAAAGTCGTATGAATGTTTTAAGTCTTGCACTCTGGTATGAGTGGCTTCAACATTTTCTAAACCGAGGCCTTCTGCAACGGCATTTACCACTTTTATTTTTTTTCCGATAGAATCTACCAGATGAAAATGAACGTTAGGGAACATTACAGCCAATGGAATTCCAGGGAAACCACCACCAGTGCCAACATCAAGCACCGCTGTTTCATCTTTAAATTGAATCACTTTGGCAATTCCTAAGGAATGAAGAATGTGTCTGGTGTTGAGTTCGTCAATATCTTTTCGAGAAACTACATTTATCTTGCTGTTCCATTCTTTGTAAAGGGACTGCATTTTATCGAATTTCTCGATCTGCTCACTTGTGATATCCGGGAAATACTTTTGAATGATGTTCAACTGACGCTTCTTTTAAGGCCCGCAAGTTAAGCGCAATTTGCGAACATTTTAATGGCTTGAATGCAAATTTCATCCTCCCGAAAAAGAGACATTCGTCATATTTTGTCGCGTTATCTGAAAATACTTTAGCCCCCATGTACATCAGCTGGAAAGAAAGAGTAAAAAACAGATTTAGTAAGTACCCAAAAGTATGGAGTGCCCTGCAGTGGCTAAAAACGGTGATGTATGTTTTTAATTATTTAAGATACTATGGTTTTGGTATCCGCTCTAAAAGTGGAAGTATTAGAGAGATAAATGTGGAGTTCTGCAGTGCTTGTAATCTGAGATGTAAGTTTTGTGCACTTGATCATTTAAAACCCAAGCAACATATCTCCCCCAAGGTTCTTGAGAAAGTTCTGATGGAACTTTATACGAACCCATTGTTTAAGAATGTTGAAGTTCTAAATCTTTACAATGGAGGAGAGACGCTTTTGCATCCCAATAGATTAGAGCTTTTTGAACTGATTGCTCATCATAAACAAAGTGCACTAAAACAAGGAAAGAGATTCCCTAAGGTTCTCCTACTAACTAATGGCATGCTATTGCGAGAAAGTCTGGCAAAATCAATTTTAGAGCTCAATGTGCTAGATGTTATTCAGTTTAGTCTAGATGGAGGAACAAAGGAAAAATTTGAAGAATTAAGAGTTAATGCTAAATGGAAGAAATTCTATTCTAATGTTAGTGATCTCATCCAATTGAAAAATGAGTTGCAGCCAAATCTTCAGATAAAAAGCATTACTATAGTAGAAGAACCTAATGACTTAAGTGTTGATTGGATGGATGAAGAGTTTAGAGGGTTAATTGATAGAATGGACAGCTTCGAATTGAGACGCCTACATGATTGGGGGGGAGAGATCGAGTTAAATGACAATAAACAGAAGAATAAATATAAATTAGGTTGTAATATGGCCATGCATCAACTTGTTGTTTTACCTAATGGAGATGTAACGGTGTGTTGTAATGACCTCAATAGCAAAGGGGTGATTGGCAACGTGCAAGAACAAAGCATGGGAGAGATTTATTCATCTAAAGAAAGAAGGCACTACCTGGACAAATTGCTCTTTGGAAAAAGGGATGAAATTGAATTGTGCAAGGGTTGTCAAAGTTTCTAAGCTTTGCTGGCGAAGTACATTTTTAATACCCCTTTATTCTTGGCTTCTATTTCGCCTCTGTATTCAAACGTAAAGGTCTTGTCGTCTTTTACTTTTTCGTAAGTGCTTGTGGTAATATTGATCTTTCCTACTTTACTCGAAGATTCCATTCTGGCTGCGGTGTTCACGGTATCTCCCCATATGTCGTAAGCAAATTTATTGAGGCCTACTATTCCCGCCACGAGTTGACCCGTATGCATTCCAATTCTGGCTTCAAAAAATGGAAGGTCTTTAAGCTTGCGTTTCTGTTTTCTCCTTTCTAAAAACTCTTGAATTTCCAAGGCAGCATTCAAGCAATTTTTTGCATGGGTGTTATTTACTTCGGGTAAGCCACCAACACACAAATAGGCATCACCTATCGTCTTAATTTTCTCAATTCTATGCTTTAGCGTGATGGCGTCAAATTTTCTAAAACAAAAGTCAATTTCTTCAACTAGCTCCTCTGCAGATAGCTGCTCTGCTATTTGAGTGAATTTCGCAAAGTCAATAAACATTACGGTCACTTCGTCAAAATGTGTGGGTTTAGACACGCCAAAGGTTTTCAGTTCTTCAGCGGTTTTCTCTGGTAATATGTTTAAGAGAAGGTTGTCAGACTTTTTCTTTTCTTTAGAAATAACATCGTTTTTTTCTTCGAGGTCTATCAAAGTGGTTTGAAGCGCTTTGTTTTTTTGTTGGATCTTGTCTTCCGCATCTGCAAGATCATCTACCATTTTGTTAAATGCTTTTGAAAGCTCACCAATTTCATCGTTGCTTACCGATCCTATTTTTTGTGTTAAATCTCCCTGCCCAACTTTTAATGCCGCATCTCTTATGGCAATAACAGGATTAGAAATTGTTTTTGCGAGCCATAAACCAAGCAGAATACCAATTACGAAAACAACAATGCTCACGATAATCGCTATATATCGAATCTTATTCATGTTGTCTTTAATTTCCTGGGTATTGAAACCGAGAAGAATTACCCCGTTAAGGGCTTTTGAAACGTAAGGTGCTTCTTTAACTATGACGGATTCGTTTCCTGTGAAGTTAATGTCAATTTCTAAGTCTGGCGGATATGAGGATTGGACTTCTCGTGATATGGTATACGTATCTTTATTTTCATCCCAAATGGTATCGGTTACCAACCAGGCGATGTATTCTAATCGTTCATCTTTCTTAGCAAAATCTATTGCTTGGGCTACTCCTTTAAAATTTTGCTCATCTAAAGCAATGCTCACCCCAAGAGCAACAGTTCGTGCAAGGTTTTCTGCTTCTTGATTAAACTTTTGTGTAAAAAAAATTTCTTGCTGATTGGGAACAATGTAGAGCACCAAGACCGTAAAAATGAGTACGATCGCTGCAACTGTTAACCAAATTCTTCTTGTTAATCCAATTCTCATGAATTGGATTTATTTAACTGTAATCTTTCGAGCATTCCTAACATTTGTTGTTTTAGAAACAATTCCAATAGCGCTAGGGGTGTTTAATACATAGTCAACCAAATCTCCTTCGTCTGAAAATGTTGCAGGTCCATCGGCTTTGCCTTCAAAAACCAAATTTAACCAAAGTCTGTTCATTTCGTTTCCAGACATGTTATAGAGTTCGTTGGCAGTTAACTTACCTGTAGGATGATTAAATTTCATTAAAGCGATCATGACTTTCTCGCCATTGTCCCATTTTGTTTGACTACCGTGTAGAATTTCATCAAATCTTGATTTTGACATATTCGACTTTACGGTACTTGGGTTTCCAATTACAATGAGCTCTTTGTGCACATCTAATGGGATAAAGCCAAATAAGCTAACCAGCACAAAACAGAATGCTGTTTTAAAAATAGTGAACTTGCTATGTAAATTAACCTTCTGCATTTCAAGGGTAAAGGTTTGTTATAACCGTTTTACCAATTGTATTTTACACAAAGTCAGCTTAATAAAATAACTGATTAATGACCAATTCTACAATAATACTTAAAAGATGTAATCTATTATTTTGGTAGTCTAAAGATATTATACCTCAAATTGTTAAAAAGTGAGGCTTACCTAACCAATGTAAACTGTCCTTGATTATGAAAAGAGTGCGAGTAAAAAGAAAAGAAATAAACTCCTTGTGGTGCAGTCTTACCGTTGAGATTCCCATCCCAAAACTCCTCAAAAGGACTATTCGTTCTAAAGACTTCAGCACCCCATCTATTTTGAATAATGAATACTGGTTCAATAAAACATTCACCGGAGCCCTTGAC
>JAOARK010000434.1 GCA_025210575.1 Schleiferiaceae bacterium | reverse complement strand
GCAAATCACTGGTCTAACACCGCTGCAATATCAAAAAGCAAGTCTTCATTCAGTATAAATAGGTCTCAACTTATAACTTGAGTCGATTAACCTGTACGGCCTTCGCAGTTTTGTTCCATCAAAAAAATAATTGCGAAAAATGAAACGAATAGCATTCATCCTCACAACGTGTGTTTTCATCACTCAAGCCTATGGACAAGAAAATTCTAAAAACAATTTGGATACACGAGTCAATATTCTTTTCGGTCTAAACCAAATTGCCCTAGGCGGATTTAATATTGAAGGAAACTTTTTCCACAATCACCTAGCATTTGATTACAGCCATGGTGTCAACCTCAATTTGAGTAGTGAAATGCTTGGTGGTGCTTATCAACAACAAGAGCTTCAAGCTAAACTTCCTTGGACAACAGGTTTTGGCGTAGGTTATCGTTTTAATCACTGGCTCAATTTAAGAGTCGAGCCTAAATGGCATCGCTATGAAATTAGCTATGCATCTGCAGAGCTGAACAACGCAAATGTTGTCAATTACACAACCTTTACTTTAGGTCTAGGGCTATATGCAAATTGGCAACCTTTTCGCAAAAGCACATCTTTTATAAAAGGGATAATGATTGCGCCAAGTATTCGCTACTGGCCCAATGTGGCGTCAAGTTTAGAGAATAATGCTTATACATATGAAAGCCTGTCCACAGGAAAAACAGAAACCATTGAAGCGTTAAATGTTGGTTTCGGAAATACTCCTTGGGTGTTTAATATTAGTGTTGGCTATAGTTTTCCTGTAAAATAAAAAAGGCGAGCAGTGCTCGCCTTTTTTGTTCTATATAAGTTTATTACTCATTCAATTTTAATACTGCCAAGAACGCACTTTGTGGCACCTCAACGTTACCTAACTGACGCATACGTTTCTTACCCTTCTTCTGCTTTTCAAGAAGTTTACGTTTACGCGAGATATCACCACCGTAACATTTAGCCGTAACATCTTTACGCAAAGCAGATACCGTTTCTCTAGAAATAATCTTCGCACCAATGGCCGCCTGAATCGCAATCACAAACTGTTGACGAGGAATTAACTCCTTTAATTTCTTACAAATCTTACGACCAATCACTTGAGAATTGTCAAAGTGAATTAGCGCAGAAAGGGCATCAATTTGATCTCCGTTCAATAAGATATCAACCTTAACTAGCTTAGACTCCTTGTAACCGATCGGATGGTAATCGAAAGAAGCGTAACCTTTTGAAATTGTTTTCAAACGATCGTAGAAATCAAATACAATTTCAGAAAGTGGAATTTCGAAGAACATCTCCACGCGATCGGTAGTCAAATAGGTTTGATTCACCAACACCCCGCGCTTCTCAATACACAAGGTCATCACCACACCCACAAAATCGGCTTTGGTAATAATTTGCGCTTTAATAAATGGTTCTTCTATTCGATCCAGTTTCGTTACATCTGGATAATCCGAAGGGTTATTTACCAGCACCAATTCATCCGGTGCTGATTTCATGTACGCATGATAACTTACGTTGGGAACGGTAGTAATAACCGTCATGTTGAACTCGCGTTCCAAGCGCTCCTGGATAATCTCCATATGCAACATCCCCAGGAAACCACAACGGAAACCAAAGCCCAAGGCCGAAGACGTTTCTGCTTCAAAAGTCAATGAAGCGTCATTTAGCTGTAGCTTCTCCATCGAAGCACGCAATTCTTCAAAGTCCTCAGTGTCCACCGGATAAATACCCGCAAATACCATTGGCTTTACTTCCTCAAACCCCGAGATAGCCTCTGTTGCAGGGTTATCCATCGCGGTAATGGTATCCCCAACTTTTACTTCGTTTGCATTTTTAATACCCGAAACAATGTAACCCACATCTCCAGCAGAGATTTGCTTTTGAGGATCTTGTTCCAATCGTAGAATTCCGATTTCATCGGCAAAGTATTCTTTGCCAGTATTCATAAACTTTACCGCCTGACCTTTTTTAATGGTACCATTTACTACCTTAAAAATGGCCTCGATACCTCGGAAAGTGTTGTATTCAGAATCAAAAATCAAAGCTTGCAGCGGAGCATTCGGATCTCCTTCTGGGGGAGGAACTCTTTCAACAATGGCTTCCAAAATTTCAGGAACACCTTTTCCAGATTTTCCACTAGCCATTAAGATATCCTCTAAATCACAACCTAAAAGATCAATTACCTCATCAGCAACAACCTCCGGATTAGCCGAAGGCAAATCGATTTTATTAAGCACGGGAATGATCTCCAAGTCGTGTTCTAATGCTAAATACAAGTTAGATATGGTCTGTGCCTGAATTCCTTGAGCTGCATCTACAATCAGTAGGGCGCCTTCACAAGCTGCAATAGATCGAGAAACTTCGTAAGAGAAATCAACGTGTCCGGGAGTATCAATCAAGTTGATCTTATACTGCTCTCCCTTGTAATGGTAATCCATTTGAATGGCGTGACTCTTAATCGTGATTCCACGCTCACGCTCCAGATCCATATTGTCAAGCAACTGTGCTTGCGCCTCACGTTCTGTAACACTTTGGGTTACATCCAAAAGCCTATCAGCCAAAGTACTTTTACCATGGTCAATGTGGGCGATGATACAGAAATTCCTAATGTTCTTCATACTCATATCTCAAGCTCCGCTTAAAGCCGCGAATTTAAGGTTTTAGCTCAGACCCTAAACACCGAATAAAGATCAATTCAAAACTGTTTTACATGACTTGGCTCTCTGATTATCAGCTCATATGCAAGAACTATGTAATTGCTAAAAACACGTACTTTCGCCCCGAAAACAATTTCTATGAGCATTACCGTTTCTCGTTTGAATTCAGCGCTCTTTAATATTGCAATGTCTAACCAATCTTTCCTTTAATGGAATTTCAAGGAAACCTTCCTAATAAATTGCCTCAGGTAGGCACCACTATTTTTACAACGATGTCTGCGCTTGCGGCCGAAACCAATGCAGTCAACCTTTCTCAGGGGTTTCCAGATTTTCAGGTAAACCCGCGGTTGGTAGAAATGGTGAACAAAGCCATGCGTATTGGTCACAATCAATACGCACCTATGCCGGGCGTACGTGTTTTACGTGATGTAATTCAACGGAAGGTGAAAAGACTTTACAATGCCGATTTTGATGTTGACCAAGAGATTACCATAACCGCTGGGGGAACTCAAGGTTTAACCACAACTATTTTGAGCACGATAAGAGAAGGAGACGAGGTAATACTATTCACGCCTGCATACGACTCTTATGCCCCAATCATTGAATTGGCGGGTGGTTCTCCGGTTTATGTGCAATTGAAACACCCCACTTATTTACCCGATTGGGATGAATTCAAACAAGTGGTAAATCATCGCACACGAATGGTGATCATCAATACGCCTCATAACCCTACTGGTGCCGTTTGGAGCAAAGGGGATTTTGATATGCTCGCGACCATTTTGAATGGGACAAACATTATGGTGATCAGTGACGAAGTGTATGAGCACATTGTTTTTGATGGCCACCAACATCATAGTGTATTAAGCCACCCTGAACTACAACATAGGAGCTTTGCCGTTTTTAGTTTTGGTAAGACTTTTCATGCTACCGGTTGGAAACTGGGTTATGTAATTGCACCCGCTAACTTGATGGCGGAATTCAGAAAAGTACATCAATACGAAGTGTTCTCTGTAAATGCCCCGCTGCAATATGCCTTAGCTGAGTACATGCAGGACGACAAGGTCTTTGAGATTGCAGAAATGTATCAACAGAAAAGAGATTTCTTTCACAACTTAATGGCGAACACTAAGTTTAAGCCAATACCCAGTTTTGGCACCTATTTTCAGCTTTATGACTACTCTGCGTTAAGCGATGAGAATGACGTGGACTATGCTATGCGCCTCACGCGTGAAGCAGGTGTTGCTACCATACCGATATCGGTTTTCTTTAACGTTCCTCGTCAAGACAAGGTATTGCGTTTTTGTTTTGCGAAAAGCGAATCTACCCTAGCAGAAGGTGCGAAAAGATTGCATAGCTGGTCTAATGCTTAAGGGCTTGGCTTGAAACCGATTGGGATATACAGACCAAAAGAGGTATGGATTACTTCGTAAACACTTATTCCAGAAATAATATTG
>JAOARK010000433.1 GCA_025210575.1 Schleiferiaceae bacterium | reverse complement strand
TGGTAATAGATTGACCTGTAGTATCAAAAGGAATTTTACCTGCGGTTTCTGCAACGATTAAAGAATGGTGAACGAGAGAAGGATCTGCAGGGACTAATTCTATAGCTCTAATAAAACGTGATTTCGTTGTTGGAACAGAAACGACTAATGTATTGTATGAATCACTGGTGTTTGCGTTGCTCTTAAATAAGGGCATTTGCACGATCATATCTGGTGTGCCATTCAATTGATATTGAGGGTATGTCGGTGGTGGAGGAACCTGGTTTGGGTCTCCTTCTAAGCTTCCACCAAAGATCCAAGCCAACAAGGTGTCTTTATCTGCTTGAGAGATTGGACGCTCATTTACAAAATGCACATAAGAGGTATCTGCTCCCCATGGCGGCATCTCCCCATGTTGTAAGGCATGAATCATACTGGTTGTCCATGGTTGAATCTCATTATAAGTTAACATGGAAAAAGGCGCTCCACCTCCAGGTCGGTGACATGAAGTACAATTCTTATAAAGTATTGGAGCAATATCATTATAGGTGCTTTGCGCAAATCCTTGAAACGAGAATGTACAAGCCAAGAGAAGGTAGATATAGTTTTTCATGTCTTTGTTTTTGATAAAAATAGGCGAATTGATTGAAAACTGTTATAAACAACACGTTGGGGAATTTTTGTGGAAAGCATATGATTGATTATTCAAGTGTTTTGCGTTATTGCATCCCAAACTAAAACTGGCATTAGGTGCGCATTAATAGTATTACATTCTTCTTTTTATTGATATCGATTTCTGCTTTCGCACAAAAGCAGGGACCGATTATGCGAACTTGGAATAGAGTATTTAATGACACCTCTAAAGCTGCTCATTCAAAGTTTATTGTTTACCCGGTAATTGGTTATACCCCAGAAACGCGTTGGGAATTTGGAGCTAGTGGATTGTATGTATTCAATGCTAAAAAAGACCCGAAGAACAGACTGAGCGAACTTTCTGCTTTTACATTCTTGACTTTAGAGCGTCAATACGGTTTATACTTAGATCATGCTATGTATACCGATAAAAACAAGTATTTCTTTCTCGGGAAGTTCAGATTACAGCAGTTTCCCTTATTGTACTACGGTATCGGTGTAAATACACCTTCAGATCCTGTAGCTAGAATAGATGGATTTTCATTTACATGGAGAGAAAGAGTTTTACGTAGAATTAGGAAAAATCTTTATGCTGGAATTGAATTGGATTTAAACCACCTGTCTTCCGTACATATAACAGATGTAAAAGAAGAGTTCATACCCCCTCCCGGTGTTGAAGGGTTTACCAATTTCGGTTTTGGTTTAGGATTGGTGTATGATGAAAGGTACAATGTTTTAAACCCGAGAGAAGGAGTTTTCTTAGAAGGTGGGTTCTTAAGATATGATCAAAACATTGGAAGCGATTATTCTTTTACCAATTATTTTTTGGATTTTAGATTATATGCTCCAACCTTCAAAGACCAGCTTCTCGCTTATCAGTTCTATATGAACGCAATATCACCTTTCAACGGCAGTGAGGTTCCTTTTAATCAACTTTCCTTAATGGGAGGAGAAAGTTTAATGCGCGGATATTACTTAGGTCGTTATCGTGACAACGTTTTAATGGCCACACAAGCTGAATACCGCTTTTTGCCTTTTCCTTTTAGCAGGCGATTTGGTGGTACGCTTTTCGGATCGCTAGGAGCGGTTAGTCCGAGTGTGCCTGACTTAAATCTTAACCAAGTGAGATTTGCTGGAGGGGCAGGTATTCGCTTTTTACTTTTTCCTGGAAAAGACATCTATACACGATTTGATGTAGCCATGACCAACGAAGGTGTGGGTTACTACATTTTTATAGGTGAAGCTTTTTAACCTCAAGAATTATCTAAATAGGAATATTAACGGTTTTAATTCTTCAAGAATTTTTTAATCTTCGGAAAATTATATGGAAGCTACACCCAAAGAAGGTATTCAGGGATTAATTCAAAACTGGCGTAGCGATTTAATCGCAGCCGTTAGTGTATCGCTCATAGCGTTACCCCTATCATTAGGTATTGCCTTAGCCGCTGGAGCCCCAGCTATGGCGGGTATCTTTTCTGCCATTGTTGGCGGTGTGGTTACCACGTTGTATCGAGGAGGTCATATCTCCGTTAACGGACCGGCAAAGGGAGTTATTGGGGTAATTCTTCTAGGCATCGCCTTAATGGATGATGGTACGGGCCAAGCATTTAATTATGTGTTGGCGGCTGTGGTTGTCTCGGGAGCACTTCAGGTAGTATTGGGGGTATTGAAACTGGGGCGCTTGGCAGATATATTCCACAGTTCTGTAATACACGGCATATTAGCCGCAATCGGAATTATCATTTTTGCGAAACAGATACATGTGGCACTTGGAACCCACTCTGATAGTCCAAGTATAGTTCAGAATTTAATTGACGCGGTGTTATTTCTGCCTCAAGCCAATCCATTTGTGGTGATCATATCTTTGACCGGATTACTCTTATTGTTGTTTCAATCAAAGATCAGTAATCGATTTTTCCACCTATTGCCCGCACCAATGTGGGTTATAGCCCTTTCTATTCCATTTGTATATGCGTTTAACTTCTTTGATGCGCATAGCATTTCATTCTTTGGAAAAGCATACGAGGTTGGCCCATCGTTATTACTAGATATTCCTGATTCTATTCAAGATTCCATCATGTATCCCAATTTTGGGAAGATCCATACTATAGAATTCTGGACAACTGTATTTTCTATTCTGATCATCACCAGTATTGAATCTTTGGCTATTGCAAAGGCTGTGGATAAGATTGATCCTTATAAGAGAAAGACAGACCTGAATAAAGATTTAATGGGTATTGGTTTCAGTACCATGGTGGCAGGATTGATTGGGGGTTTACCCATAATTGCCGTGATCATAAGAAGTACCGTAAATATTCAAAACGGAGCAAAGACCAAATGGTCTAACCTATATCAGGGTCTTTTGCTGCTACTTTTCATAGTGCTTTTGAGTCCTATAATGAGACAAGTGCCTCTTTGTGCTTTTGCCATTCTATTGGTTTATACAGGGTTTAAATTGGCCTCACCAGATGTCTTTAAACAAGTTTACAATCAAGGTGTAGAACAACTGGTTTTCTTTATCGGCACCATGATTCTAACACTTTACACGAATTTGTTAGTTGGTTTATTGGGTGGTTTATTACTCTCTTTAGTCACGCATATGTTATTGGCGCGCATGTCCATTCCTCAATTTTTCAGGATGATTTACAAGTCGCGAACGAAACTTCTCAAACTCCCTGATGACAGTTACGAACTGAAAATTAGAGGTATTGCAAATTTCTTAGGCATATTGAAAGTGGATAAACTGGTTGCTCAAATACCTGCTGGTACCGATGTGAATATTGATCTATCAGAAACAAGATTGGTGGGAATGACCTACATGGATTATTTGGTAGAATTCTTAAAATCTCAAAGGGAAACTGGAGGCAAAGTGATGATTACAGGTTTAGATTCGCATGTGCAGTCATCCACTTATAACAAAGCTTTAAAAATTAGCCTAACGGGTTCTGCACCCAAATTATCACCAAGACAAAAGCGATTGCGAAACCTGGCTACAGAGAAAGATTATCACTTTTCAAGTCAAGTGGATTGGAACACGAGCTATCTCACCAATTTTCACTTTTTTGAGATCAGACCTTTGGAACGTAAATACAATCGATTAAGTGGAACTTTTAAAGATCTCAATGTTTCTTGGGAAATTGCAGATGTTACCTTTAATGAAGGTCAGGCTTTTACGGCTGAAACCTTTAACACAACGCTTATGGTGTTAAAGTTGAATAAGAAGATTCCTGTTTTTACGATGGAGAAGGAGGGAAGATTTGAAAGAATGTTTGATAAAGTAATGGCTTACACCGGTTATAAAGACATCGATTTTAAAATGTATCCCAACTTCTCGAATAAGTTTCTTTTGATGGGGAATGATGAATCGGAGATTCGTTCGTTTTTTACAGAAGAGGTAGTACGCTTCTTTGAAACGCAGCAGATCTATCATCTTGAGAGCAACGGTGAAGCGATTATCATCTTCGATAAAGTTAAACTGGCACGTACAGACGAGACGATTAATCTAATTGAGTATGGTCAAGAGTTAGCTGGACTTCTGGCCGGAAAGGCTGTATAATCTTTAAGAGCCAAAGATTTTGCTCTTTGTTTCTATGGAAATCAAATAAGATCTTAATCTCTGATTCTTTGGTTATTCGTTTTAATGATTTTATATCCGATGAATATTAAGAGCAATCCAACAAACTCAGTAACATAAAGCACGTTAACGTAACCGAACCTTGTAAAAGTTCCTCCAATACCGGGTAAAAGACCGCCAATTGCGATGAGTATGTTTCCTTTAAATCTCGTCTCAGTGTTTTTCAGCCCATAATAACGGTATGCGGAATAAACAGCGCCTCCAACTAAGAATATGAATGCATAGAGATTTATAAACGGAGAAAACAATCGTACCCAATTCCATTCTAGTACTTTTCCTGTAAGCTTATAGTCAAAGCCCTCTGGTATTTTAATAGGTGAGAGGATTACACAAATAGAGGCAATGACTATGGTTGTGACTAGAACATAGGAAGATATTCTTGCAAATCTTTGGTTCATCAATAAGTAGACGGAACCTTGAGCTAAAGGGAATCCTCCTAATAAGGCGCCCACTATGTACCAGTATTTTAAATTGACATTATTCCAGCCAAAAAGTGCATTATAACTCTCAGCAGCAGTTCCTAATCCAAACGTTAGAACACCAATGGTCCACCATAATAGATATTTAGTCTGCCGGCTTTTGTAATGCGGAATTATTTCAAAGAGGAAATAGATGGAGAAAAGAGTAGTAGCAATAGGAATATATTCTACTAAAGAATTATTCATAAATTTTAATTTGCCGCAATATAGAAATAATTACAACTTATTTAGAATGATTCTAAATAACGTATTATAAGATTTCTATTTCCCAATACAAAACTTCCCAAAGATATTCCCTAACAAATCATCTGCAGAGACTTCGCCTGTAATCTCACCTAGATGAAATAAAGTTTGACGGATATCCTGAGCCATTAGGTCACCAGGTAAATCCATTTCTAGTCCGTGTTGCGCACGCGCCAAATTCTCACCAGCTTGAGTTAGAGCATGTAAGTGACGTGCATTGGTCACAATGGTTTCGTTGTTATTTATTTGATGAACTCCAGTGGCTTTGATCAATGCATT
>JAOARK010000432.1 GCA_025210575.1 Schleiferiaceae bacterium | reverse complement strand
TTGGAGAACCCTTCTTTGAAATGCGTGTGGGTATTCATACAGGTCCCGTTGTTGCGGGAATCGTGGGAGTAAAGAAATTTCAGTACGACATCTGGGGAGACACTGTAAATACCGCCAGCCGTATGGAAAGCCATGGAGAGGTGGGTAAGGTAAACTTGAGTTCTACCACTCATGATTTAATAAAAGCGCAAAAAGATTTTTCTTTTGAAAAGCGTGAATCCATAGAAGTAAAAGGCAAAGGAAAGATGGAGATGTTTTTGGTGAGATAGAATGTGATTTATTGGTTAATGAGTTGACAATCATTTTGTTATCTTTATGGTCTGACCAAAAATCTATTTCTCATGAGCAATTCAAAACCAGAATGGTCATCTTATTTTCGATCTCGAAAATCCGACCTTTTTCTAGATGTGGATACGAATAAACCCATATTATCAAAGAATACAAACAATTGGAAATTTATAAAACATGGTAGTATTCATAAAGTCGAGCCCTATTCTTTTGAAGCTATTTATCATGAAAGACTTAGTAAATTTCTAGCAATAGATAAAAATGATGTTGTATTAATTGATTCCCCATTTCTTTGGATAATCAGTGATTTTGGAGGACCAACTGGTTATCCGGAATATAATAATCCAATGAATGTTGAAATTTTCTATTCTGAAAAAATTGATCTAACTGAACGTAGGTATTTAATTGAAGGATTAAAGAACTCTCTAAGCTTAACCACTAATAACCCAAATGATAAACAATGGGTTATTCTAACGGCATGATTAAAAGAGTACTTTTTTCGATCACTCTATTTTATTCTGTTTTGCTGAACGCCCAAGCGCCTCAAGGTGGTTGGGCGGATAGTCTCTATGCTTACATTCAAAACCAGGGCTTAGATCTAGACCAAATAGACAGCAATGACATAAACCAACTGAAAAAACACTTTGAAACTAGCAACGAGGTATGCAAGTATTTGAATGTGTTAATTTTTGAAGAAGATCACTATAACGTGATCGGAGAGTATGAGAAGTCATTAGAAGTCACTCAAAAAATTAGAAGTGAATTTTCCCCAGACTGTGACAGTTTGAGTTTAATAATCTCTTATGTAAATGAGGCGCAGACGTACATTCAAACCAAGGAGTTTGAAAAAGCAGAAAACACACTGGATGAGGGATTTCAAGTTTACAATGATGAATGGGGTAACACCTATGAATTGGCGAGGCTTTATAACAGTAGGGGTCATGTAGCAGATAAGATTCGAGACAATGAACAAGCACTTAACTTTTATTCAAAGAGCTTGGAAATCCATAAAGAATTGGGTGATATTCCGAATATTCAAAAGGGACTCTTCAATGTAGCCGTATCCTTGTATTGGCTCGGAATGATTGACAGTGCAAAGTATTGTATTCAAGATTGTCTTTCAAGTTCTAAAACAGATCATAATCCAATTATGCAAGCGCGAGTCTATAATTTTATTGCTGCCATTAAAAATCATGAGGGTTCATTTGATCAGGCAATGCTTTATATGGACTCTGCTTTAGCCGTTGTTTTAGATAACAACATTATCATTGACGCTCCAGATATGTACCTAAATAAGTCTTATGCTTATTACGGTGTAAACCGCTACCAAGAAGCCTACGATGCATTGCACGAAGCTTATTTTTATAAAGACACTGTTTACAACCTAGAAAAAGCAAAAGCGTTAGCCACGTTTAATGAGCGTTATAGTTTATCTCAAAAAGATAATGAGATCAAACAATTGAAAATAGACTCTCAAGAAGCTAAATTAAAAGAGAACGCACTAGAGAATAGCCGCAATTGGATTACGTTCATTGCGGTAGTAATGCTCATCGTATCCGTTGGGTTGGTCATTCGCTTTTTTGAGATTAAAAAGAAGAAAAACCAATTGTCTGATAAAAACAAGATCATTCAGGTAGAAAGAGAGAAGTCTGATAAATTGCTACTTAATATTTTGCCAGAAGAAGTAGCTCAAGAATTAAAAGAAACAGGTTTTTCCAAAGCAAAAGAATTTCCTTCAATTCCAGTTCTGTTTACAGATTTTGTGGGTTTTACAGTATTGAGTTCCACAATGAGCCCGAATGAATTGATAGAAGAATTGAATGTTTGCTTTAACGCATTTGATCAGATTATTGGGAAATACCAGTTGGAGAAAATCAAGACTATTGGTGACGCATATATGGCAGCTGGTGGGCTTCCAATTTCAATTGATGATGCGGTAACAAAGGTTGTACAAGCAGCAATAGAAATGCAACTATTTGTAGAAAAGAGAAAAGAAAGGAAACTGAAATTGGACCAACCTTTTTTCGAAATGCGTGCAGGTATACATACGGGTCCCGTTGTGGCAGGAATTGTTGGCGAAAAGAAATTTCAATATGACATTTGGGGCGACACGGTTAACACAGCAAGTCGCATGGAAAGTCATGGCATAACAGGCAAAGTGAACATCAGTTTAGATACCTATAAGAAGGTAAAAGATGACTCAAGGTTTAAATTCACTCAGAGAAATGAGGTAGAAGTTAAAGGAAAAGGAAAGATGGAGATGTGGATTGTTGAGCATAAGAGTTGATCCCAACCAAAAATTCCGCCCTCTCCATTTTCAAACTTCATAGGCGGAATTTGTTGACTTATGTTCTAGTCTATCTTTCGGTGTTTCTTAGCTCAGCTATTAGCTGTTCTTTTTTGCTTTCTTCTTTCTTAATAATGGCTTGTACGGGAACCAATGCCTCATATTTCAAGTAGTCTAAAAACTCTATCGTAGCAACTATTTCGTTTAACAAAGCTTGTCTAGCTTTTTTGGTTTTTAGGGGTAACATAATTTCTAATTTTAATGTTATTACTGTTTACTTAATAAGCGATGAAACTTCACTAGTCCGCAATAGAAATGAAATAATTTCATAACCTCCTCAATTTCAACTTGTGAAGCTTTTACTTAAAACAGAATTAATACCTGTTTCTTACAGCTACCTACGTTAAAGAAGTGTAAAAATCTATTGTTTTATAGGTGATAATCTTTTAATCAATGTGCTATTCAACTTTTTGGGAGATCTAGAGTTTTTGATATTTTTAAACAGGAATAACAATTACCTTAACAGCTTAACCCTGATCTATGATTAGCTCCGAACTCGTTCAGAAATCGGCCAACTTTGTCTTTGTTTATTACAAAGAGAAGGCAAACCCACACCTTATTTTCCATAACTATAAGCATACATGCGATGTTGTTGATGGAGTAAATGAAATTGCTGATGCACTTCACTTAGATGATGCCGACAGAAACATTTTGCAAGTAGCAGCCTGGTTCCATGATACCGGATACTTAGAAAGAAAAGAGAATCACGAAGAGCTTTCTGCCACAGCTGCAGAGCAGTGGCTTAAAGAGCAAAAGGTAGACGAAAAGGATATTGAAAAAGTTGTTCAATGCATTAAAGCAACAAATACAATGGTTGAACCTGATGGTGTTCTACCTGAAATTTTGAAAGATGCGGATACTTTAAACATTGGGACAGCAGAGTATAAACAAAGATCTAATCTATTGCGATTAGAGAACTTCTTTCTTACAAATCAAGAAGTAGATGACAAAATTTGGGTAGCCGCTGAATTAGAGTTTCTGAAGAATCATAAATATTACACTTCTTATGCTCAGAAAACCTATAACGATGGAAAAGGGAAAAACATCATTTCGCGAAGCGAGGATTTGAAGAAGGCAGAGAAGAAAAAAAGTGATGCAGACAAAAAACTAGTAAAGGCCAAACCTAAAACAGAAGAAGCTCCAGGTAGAACGGTAGAAACAATGTTTAGAACCACACTAAGAAACCACGTTAACCTTAGTGCTATTGCCGATAATAAAGCAAACTTGATGCTAAGTATTAATGCCATTATTATTTCAATAACGGTGACGGTACTCGTTCCAAATTTTTCAAATATTCTTGATCTTATTATTCCAACCACCTTTTTACTTTGCGTGTGTTTAACA
>JAOARK010000431.1 GCA_025210575.1 Schleiferiaceae bacterium | reverse complement strand
TTTCAGATGGCAACGACCTTTCTTCTATTATTGGGTTAAGCCCAAAACATGAACAGGAACTTCTTAATAAGACGGCTTCAATTATGGAATTACCTCCTGTAAAAATCGAAGACTTTAAAAGATGGAAAAAAGAAAGAGTAGAACCTGTCTATACCAGCAGTATTACAGGATACTACAAATTTGAATTTCCAAGAAAAACCAGAGTAAACATTGCGGTTTTCAATGAAAATAATGTCTTGATAAAAGAAATTATTAACCAAGAAGTTGAAGCGGGGTTTCACAAAATTGACTACCAACTGGAAACAACCGATTTAGAAGGACACAGAATTACCTCCCAACTTATAGCTTATAACAAGGTTTTAGCAAAGCGAAATATCAATTTGAGATAGCACTAGCAAACACTTTTTATCTCAAAATCAATTCCGTTGAACTGAATTTTATCTCCTTTCTTCTTACCATGAATCTCAGAGTAAATAGGTGCGTCTACAGCCAAAAAAGAATATCTTACTCCTTGATACATCAATGGTTTTACGGCTTGAGTTATGAAAAACCAACCATGATTCGTTTCTACCAAACTAAGCATCTCAACAGAATCTAATTCTTCTGTAAACTTGTAGCCCTTTAAACGGTTTATGATTAACTGATACTGCTCGGCTTCAGCTCTTCTTATACTCGCTTGCTCACTCAAAAAATTGTTCGAAGCCTGTGCGCTATAATCTCCGCTATTACCCGCGAAACCACCTTCATCTGTGGTGCCGTCACCCTTGAGTTTAGATCTAACCTCATCTCTTAACTCAGCAACCGTATTCTCCAAATGCTCTATGGCCAAATCATTCAGAGCAACCTTTAATTCTAAATTCGATTTCATAACCCGACATCATTAGAACATCAAAATTCAAACAGATTTTCTGCAATAAATATGACGTATCTCACTAAAGATAACACATCTAATGTATTGCACAACCTAAAACCTTATGGTATCTTAGTTCGCTGAACATTGCACATCTTCAATTTAATGTCTCAGCCTCGAAAGAAATCCACATTCTCTAAAATCCTAAAGTTCAAGGAGCCTCTCATTTGGTTCACAGCTTTAGCTTTGCTATTTATTGGCTACCCTTATGTTCAGGGTGATTTTAGCTTTTGTGTTTTTCAACACTTAGGATGGGAAAATTGCTGGGGTTGTGGAATTGGAAAAAGCTTAGGGTGTGCAATGCACGGGGATTTAACAGAATCTTTAGAATATCACAAGCTAGGATTGTTTATCTTACCTCTGATGATTTCACGCATAGTACTGACTACCTACCGACAACTAAAATTTAACTAATGAATAAAATTTTGCAATTCATCCCTGAAGCGCAGGGAGAGGAATTTTTCTTTTTAGAAAAAACGTGTGAATACATGGACGAAGAACAACTCCGTTTGTTCAGCTCCATCTATAGAACCAGAAGAAGAGACCCACAAAATGTCTTGATTCTAGGGATACTAGGAATGATCATTGCTCCTGGTTTACAACGTTTTTACGTGGGACAGATCGGCTGGGGTATTGCCTTCTTTTTTACAGCAGGTTTTTGCCTGATCGGATCAATAATCGATTTATTGAATTATAAAGATCTGGCTTTAGAATACAATCAAAAAACGGCTTCAGAGATCGTTCAGATGGTTTAACCTAGTTCAATTTCTGAGCTAGGGCCGCCATTACTTTTTTAGGTGACTTTCCTTCGTAAAGTATTTTATACACAGCGTTCGATATAGGCATGCGAATGTTATGCTGAGTTTTAACCTCTTTAATAAGTTTGGCGGCATAATACCCTTCTGCAACCATGTTCATCTCAAGCATGGCTGATTTGGCGGTGTAGCCTTTACCTATCATATTCCCAAAGGTTCTGTTTCTACTAAACTGAGAATAGGCCGTCACTAATAAATCACCCAAATAAGCTGACCCATTAATGTTTCGCTTTATAGGATGAACGGCCTTGATAAATCGCTTCATCTCTCTAATAGCATTGCTCACCAACACAGCTTGAAAATTATCTCCATAACCTAAACCGTGAAAAACGCCTGCAGCGAGTGCGTAAATATTTTTCAGAACCGCACCATACTCAGTACCATAAATATCATCAGATATTTTAGCCTTGATGTAATCACACTCTAATGCCGAAGCAACAAATTGTGCATGATCACTGTTCTGGCTGGCAATGGTTAAATATGACAAACGCTCCATTCCCACCTCTTCGGCATGACAAGGACCGGTTATCACCGCTATCTGGCCTATTGGCACGTTGTAAACCTCATTAAAGAATTCACCCACAATAAGATTGTCGTCTGGCACAATTCCTTTAATAGCTGAGACTACAACTTTGTCTTTTAGATCTACTTTGAGATTAGCAAGTGCATCTTTTAAGAAAGCTGATGGAACAGCAAAAATCAAATAATCTGCAGCAGTTACTATTTTGTTTAAATCTGAAGAGATTTCAATGCGATCAATTGGTAGTTCTACAGATCTTAGATATCGAGGATTATGATGATGCCTTTTAATGTGGCCGACTTGTGAATTATCTCTCACCCACCATCCAACAACTTTATCGGTTGCTGTTAGCATTTTTACTATCGCAGTAGCCCAGCTACCACCTCCAATGACCGCTATTTTAGGTGTACTCTGCAAGCTTAAAACTTAACCATTACTTTTTGTTCTTTACCGTCTCTTAATACGATAACTGTAATCTCATCACCTTTTTTATACAGCGAAAGTGCATCCATGTAACTGTACATGTCAGTCACTTTTACTTGTCCCATTTTTACAATGATATCTCCAGCAATAACTCCAGCATTAGCTGCGGGTTTGCCTTCTGTAACACCATCAACTTTTACTCCACCAGACTCATACATATAATCTGGAACAATACCCATGGTCACGCTAAACTTAGGCGCTTTTCTAGCATCATTGTCAACTGTTTTATTGAATCTCGGCTTTTTATCTCCCATTTCGAAGATTACATTCACCATCATATTCACAACGTTGTACATGCCTTCGTAATTAATTCGCTCTTCATCATCAGAAGGCTTATGATAGTCGTTATGCGTACCTGTAAAGAAATGCAGAACCGGAACTTCTTTACGATAAAATGAAGTATGATCAGATGGCCCTACTCCACTTTCAGAAAGTTTTAAGTCCATGTCACAATTGCTTAATTCTAGTGCTGCTTTCCAATTATCTGCTGTACCCACACCGCTAATAGCTAATTGTCTATCTTCCATTCTTCCGATCATATCCATGTTTAACATGTATGCCATGCCATCCACAGAAACTGGAGTATTATCCACAAAAAACTTAGATCCTAACAATCCTCTTTCTTCTCCTGAAAAAGCCACAAAAAGAATGTTAGCCGCTTTGTAGGTTGTATCTGCTCCGAAAAATCTTACCAATTCTAAAAGACCAGCAGTACCACTGGCATTATCGTCTGCTCCATTATGAATGGCTGGTTCACCCTTGTAAAGTGAGTTATCTGCTCCCCAACCAAGATGATCATAATGTGCTCCAATAACAACTGTATACGGTGCATTATTATTCTTAAAGCCAACAACATTAAATGCGTCTATATACCTTTCTTTAAGCATCACACCCATTGAGGCTGTTTTTAGTTTTTTAGGCTTCGCATCATTTGGTATGTTCTTCAGGAATACAACAGGAACACCTGCATCTTTTATCTTTCTAAATTTCATTTTTGGATCGCTT
>JAOARK010000430.1 GCA_025210575.1 Schleiferiaceae bacterium | reverse complement strand
GCATAAGTTTGAAGAAGCAGATTATAGAGGTGATCGTTTTAAAGAATGGCCTTCTGACCTCAAAGGAAATAATGATTTATTGTCGCTAACGCAGCCAGAGGTATTTAAAGAAATACATGGGCAGTACTTTGATGCAGGTGCAGACATAGTAGAGACCAATACCTTTAATGCGAATAAAATCTCAATGGCCGATTATAATATGGAAGAATTGGTGAGAGAGATCAATTTCGAATCTGTAAAATTGGCTCGAGCTGCTGCCGATGAGTACACTGCTTTAAATCCAGACAAACCTAGATTTGTAGCAGGTTCGGTCGGACCCACCAACAGAACGGCTTCGTTAAGTCCAGATGTAAATAGGCCTGGATTTAGGGCTATAGACTTTGATGAATTGGCTGAGGCATATGGAGAGCAGATCGAAGCCTTGATTGATGGAGGGTCTGATCTGATTCTAATTGAAACGGTATTCGACACATTGAATGCTAAAGCGGCCCTTTTTGCGTGTGAACAGGCTTTTGAAAAGACTGGTAAAAAGTTGCCAATTATGGTTTCGGGTACCATTACCGATGCAAGTGGTAGAACACTTTCGGGCCAAACAGCAGAGGCATTTTTGATCTCAATTTCCCATTATGATCTCTTTTCGGTAGGCTTGAATTGCGCCTTAGGTGCTGATCAACTTAGGCCTTATTTGCAGCAAATTGCCAATCACTCACCTTTTAATGTATCAGCTCATCCCAATGCCGGATTGCCAAATGCATTTGGCGAGTATGATGAAACCCCAGAATTGATGGGAGAGAAAATAAGTGAATATCTAGACTTGGGATTGGTAAACATTATTGGTGGATGTTGCGGAACAACTCCAGAGCATATAAAAGTGATTGCAAGTTTAGCCAAGCAAAGTGAATTGAAAGAAAAGGAACAAGAAGCTTGGACAGTATAAATAGTCCTAAGTGTTAAGTCAGCTTAGCACTCAACACTACGATTTAAATGAAACAAAAACCATTAATACTTTCTGGATTAGAGCCATTAATTGTAACAGAAGACTCCAACTTTGTAAATGTTGGAGAGCGAGCTAATGTTGCAGGTAGTCGTAAGTTTTTGAGACTTATTAAGGAGGAGCAATTTGAAGAAGCCCTAGATGTGGCCAGAGAACAAGTGGAGGGAGGAGCTCAGATTTTAGATGTAAACATGGATGATGGAATGATTGATGGAAAAGAAGCCATGGTCAATTTCCTTCATTTAATTGCGTCAGAACCAGATATCGCCAGAATTCCTGTCATGATCGATTCCAGTAAATGGGAAATCATAGAAGCGGGATTAAAATGTGTTCAGGGTAAATCGGTTGTGAATTCCATTAGCCTTAAAGAAGGTGAGGACCTATTTATTCGTCAAGCCAAGCACATTAAGAAAATGGGTGCTGCGGTAATCGTAATGGCCTTCGATGAACTAGGACAAGCTGATACTCTTGAACGAAGAATTGAAATATGCAAGCGATCTTATGACGTCTTGGTGGATCAAGTGAATTTTCCTCCACAGGATATCATTTTTGACCCCAATATTTTTCCCGTTGCAACGGGGATGGAAGAGCATAGAAAAAATGCTTTGGACTTTTTCTTGGCTACAAAATGGATCAAGGAGAACCTTCCGCATGCAAGAGTAAGTGGTGGAGTAAGTAATGTTTCTTTCTCTTTTAGAGGGAATAATGCTGTACGTGAGGCGATGCACGCTTCATTCCTTTATCATGCTATTCAACATGGTATGGATATGGGAATAGTTAATCCTTCTCAACTTGAAGTTTATGAGGAAATTGACAAGGAGCTTTTAGTAAGAGTGGAGGATGTGCTCTTGGATAGAAGAGATGATGCTACAGAAAGATTATTAGACTTTGCGGAGTCTGTAAAAGGAAAAGCTAAAGAGCGCGTAAAAGATCTTTCCTGGCGCGAAGGATCAATACAAGAAAGAATTACCCATGCACTTGTGAAAGGGATAACAGAGTTCATTGAAGAAGATACCGAAGAAGCAAGACAACAATTTGATAGACCGCTTCATGTTATTGAAGGTCCCTTGATGGATGGAATGAATGTAGTGGGAGATCTTTTTGGTTCAGGAAAAATGTTCTTGCCACAAGTGGTGAAATCGGCACGAGTAATGAAAAAAGCGGTGGCTTATCTAGATCCATATTTAAAAGCCGAAAAGCAAGGAGCAGGAGGTGGTGCTGGAAAAGTCCTCATGGCAACTGTTAAAGGAGATGTTCATGACATTGGAAAAAATATTGTCTCAGTAGTCCTGGCTTGTAACAATTATGAGATTGTGGATCTAGGTGTCATGGTTCCCCTTGAAAAAATATTGCAAACCGCTAAGGAAGAAAAGGTTGATGTTATCGGCCTAAGCGGATTGATTACCCCCTCATTGGATGAGATGATCAGTGTGGCAAAGGAAATGAAGCGTCAACAGTTTCATGTACCACTAATGATTGGTGGAGCTACTACTTCTCGTGCACATACGGCAGTAAAGATCGATCCAGAATATGAACATGAAGTAGTGCATGTAAACGATGCATCTCGCAGTGTTACTGTAGTTTCTGAATTATTATCTAAAAACAGATCTGAATACAAAAACAGCCTAAAAGCAGAGTATAAAAAAGTCAGAGAGGGGTATCAAAAGAATAAACAAAAGAAAGAACTTGTTTCTATAGAGGAATCTAGAGCCAACCGATTAAAAATTGATTGGAAAGAATATACTCCAGTAGATCCTCACTTTACAGGGAGAAGAGAAATTGAATTGGACGATCTAGCTGTTTTAGTTGATTATATAGATTGGACACCCTTTTTCAAAACCTGGCAATTACATGGAAAATTTCCCAGGATTTTAGAGGATGATGTAGTTGGCACTGAGGCTAAAAAACTTTTTGATGATGCTCAACAGATGCTCAATCAAATAGTTGAAGAAAAATGGTTGAAAGCCAAAGGGGTATTTGGTTTTTGGGAAGCCTTTCAGGATGGAGATGATATAGTATTGAAAAATACACAGCACAAGTTTGTATCTCTTCGTCAACAGGGAAAAAAAGCAAATAATCTAAATCTCGCTCTAGCCGACTTTATTGCTCCAAAAGAAAGTAATGTTAAGGATCATATTGGAGCTTTTGCAGTAACAGCGGGACTAGGAATTGAAAAGAAACTTGAAGAGTTTGAAGCAAATCATGATGACTACAACTCCATTCTTTTAAAAGCTTTGGCTGATCGATTGGCAGAGGCCTTTGCTGAATTCTTGCATGAAGAAGTGAGGAAGGAATACTGGGGGTATGCTCCTGATGAAAAGCTTAGTAATTCAGAATTAATTTCGGAGAAATATCGAGGAATAAGACCAGCACCGGGTTACCCCGCTTGTCCGGATCACTTGGAAAAGGACACCTTGTTTGAACTTCTGGAACCAGAAAAAGTAGGGATTGAATTGACTGAAAGCAAGGCTATGACTCCAGCCGCAGCAGTATCGGGTTATTATTTCGCCAGTCCCGAAGCGAAATACTTTGGGTTAGGTAAAATTGATAAAGATCAAGTTGAAGATTACGCAAAAAGAAAAAATATAAGCATCGAGCTCGCTGAAAAGTGGTTAGCTCCTTCGCTAAATTATTAATGAGAATTTTTCTCAGAACCAAAGAATATGAAAGTAATAGACCATATAAATAACGCCAAAAAGACCTTATTTACCTTTGAGATTCTGCCTCCATTAAAAGGGCAAAACATCCAGCATATCTATAACAATATAGATCCTTTAATGGAGTTTAAGCCTCCGTTTATAAACGTGACATATCACAGAGAGGAACTTATTTATAAGAGATTAGAAAGCGGATTGTTAGAACCTAAAGTAGTTAAGAAACGCCCGGGTACTGTTGGCATTTGCGCGGCCCTAATGAATAAGTATCATGTAGATCCCGTACCCCATATATTATGCGGTGGCTTCACTAAAGAGGATACAGAAAATGCATTGATAGATCTTGATTTCTTAGGTATTGAAAATGTACTGGCTTTACGTGGAGATTCTATGAAGAACGAAACGTACTTCGTTCCTGAAAAAGGAGGACACAATTTTGCGCATGAGTTGGTTAGTCAAATTCAAGGGATGAATGAAGGTGAATATTTAGATGAAGAGCTACAAAACAAATCACAGACGAATTTCAGCATTGGTGTTGCCGGTTATCCTGAAAAGCATTTTGAAGCTACAAGCCTGAATATGGACATTCGATACCTCAAGGAGAAAGTAGAGGCGGGCGCTGATTATATTGTTACACAACTGTTCTTCGATAATAAGAAGTACTTCGAGTTTGTAAAGAAGTGTCGTGAAGCTGGTATTACCTGCCCTATTATTCCGGGAATAAAACCGATTGCAACGAAAAAACACCTAACGGTAATTCCCCATCAGTTCTTTGTGGATATTCCAGATGAGTTGGCTTTAGAAGTTATAAAGTGTAAAGACAATAAAGCTGTGCGCCAAGTGGGGGTAGAATGGGCCATTCAACAATCTAAGGAGCTATTGGATTTCGGGGTGCCGGTGCTTCATTATTACTCTATGGGTAAGAGCGACAATATCTACAATGTGGCTAAGGAGCTTTTTTAGCGTAAAACGCCAATACCTTGGGATGATCCCTTAACTTGGTCATTGGTATTTCAAAGTACTTGTATTGTAATGTTGCCAAGCCGATGGTAATGATCCAATAGAGTGCGTAGCCTATTAATGAAGCCAGTAGTTCATTTCCTAACCATGATGCAAGAGGAAGTGG
>JAOARK010000429.1 GCA_025210575.1 Schleiferiaceae bacterium | reverse complement strand
GCGAAAGGCCAAGTAAACATTTCGCCAAATCAGGCGGTGAAAATGAGATCATTCAATTCTGGGTAAATACCCCAGCACAACACAAGACAGATGACCCTTATTACTTGGCACTTTCTAAAGAGCAAACACCAACCATAGAGTTAGAGAACGCCATAATTCAGGTGGTTGCCGGTGATTTTCAAAATGTTGTGGGACCTGCTCAAACACTGAGCCCTCAAACATTACTTCGCGTGGAAGCAGAGAAGGGAGCTACATTGAATTTCCCTTTACCTCCTACCTTCAACACCTTGGTCTACATTTTGGAAGGCAAGATCAACTCCGAGAACCTAACCGGAAAAACAAAAGACATGATGTGGTTTGAGAATGATGGTGAACAGGTTGAACTAAAAATTGAAGAGGACAGCCGATTCATTATTCTTTCGGGAGAGCCGATAAACGAGCCTATATCTACCTATGGCCCCTTTGTGATGAACACACCAACAGAGATCACCCAAGCACTGCGAGATGCACAAAGCGGCAAATTGGGAATTCTGAATGAGACTTTTGAATAATTTTAGTCTTTAAAAACTAGGATAATGCTCAAACTTCCTGAAGCTCCCAATTCCATTCAAAAAGGTGTACCTCTTAAAGAGGTGCTTAATGAAACGGCCATTCGCCAAATAGGGCACAACCTTAATTTTATTGATGGACGTTTTGACCAAAGGGCATTTGTAGAAAAAGCGTTGAAAAGTTTAGAACCTTTGAGTATTACCCAAAGAGGGAAGCAAATAGCAATGGTCATGGCTGAGTTTTTGCCTCAAGCATATCCAGAGGCTATTGACGTCATTCTAAAATCTTTAACGCCCCCACTAAAAGAAACAGAAGGAAATGGCCTAGCACCTATGTTTTACTGGCCGCACTGCTACTACATAGCAGAATTTGGATTAAATCACTTTGACCTGTCAATGCAGGCTCAATACGAGTTAACCCAACGTTTCACCTGTGAGTTTTCTATTCGACCTTTCATTAATAAACATCAGGATAAGACTCTAGATCAACTTAAAGTCTGGATGAAAGATGACAACCCTCATGTACGCAGATTGTGCTCTGAAGGAACCCGTCCTCGCCTTCCATGGGCAACTAAAATCGATGCGTTTGTAAAAAACCCTTCTCCAGTCATCCCCATTCTTGAGAAACTCAAAAATGACCCCAACCTTTACGTGCGCAGAAGTGTTGCCAATCATGTTGGGGACATCGCTAAAGACCATACAGAATTGGCATTAAGCCTTTGCGAGGAATGGGTAAAAGGTGCAGACAAAAACCTAAAATGGGTCATTCGACATTCAGTAAGAAATTTGGTTAAAAAAGGAAATATACAGGCTATAGAATTAAGAGTTAAAGCCAAATAAAAAGAGTCGCATGGTGCGACTCTTTGTGGATTGATGCAAAAGCTCTCTCCTATTTAGGGCTTAGGTCTTTACTTAAGATTCTTTCGTACACCTTTTCTTCCCATCCATGGATAATACCCAAGTGGTTGTCTGAATAAGGTTTTATACCGGTGTCATACACACTGATGTAAACTGGGTTAGGTTCAGCCTCTGGGAATGGTAGAGCCTGATCTGCATAGGGGCAATTACTTACCACGAAATAACAATCCTTCTCAGCGTAAAACTCTACACCTGTACCGTCTGGCACTTGCGGTGTTGGAGATAAAAAGCAACGTGTTATTCCTTTTTCATCTTGCTTGAACTGATTTCCTTGAAAGATGTTGATGTCATTTCTATCCGCTAAAAATTGAACTAGTTTTCTTCTTTCCGTTAGGTCTTCTACGGCCTGCACAGCGGGCAAACGATTAAAACCGTGGATAAAGTTTTCTTGACAGCTGTTTACGTTAGCTTCTTCGCCATGAGCCATCATGATCCATTCTGGGCAACAGTGCGCGGCAAAAAACATGTGGCTTACGTTTTCGTTGTCTAACAATTCATAAGGAAACTCATCTGCTACGCAAGTAGCGATCTTTTCCATATACTGACTTTGCGTCCAAACGCCAGAATACTTCTTCACATTCAGACCTTCAATGGGTCCGTTGTTCAGGTGGTCACTCCATTGTTTTAAGTCTGGAGTGATCATTAACACGTCTAATATTTGTGTGCGGCCGTTGTGTAAACTCGGGCGCTGTTCAAAACGTATTACTTCTCCAGCTTTCACTGGGTAAGCATTTCCAGTATGAGGATCTATGGTATCCTCATACTGTAATTTGCGTGTTCTGTTTTCTTTGGTTTCTATAACCTTGTTATAAAAATCATAGTTGACTTGTGCTTTCTTCTCGTATGTTTTTACGGGATCTACACTTTCATCATACTTGTTGCTTTGAGCACACATAATTATTTGGTCTTAAGGTTATAACTATCTGGAGTTCTCACTGATGTTTCTTTCTCTCCAGTTTTGAATTTCTCATACACTAATTTTTCCCACTCGTCTCCCTTTACCATTCCAAGATGATCGTTGGTATAAGGTTTTATTCCAGTCTCAAAAACCTGGATATAAATTGGGTTCGGTTTAGCTTCATGGAATGGTAAGTTTTGATCTGCATAAGGACAATTACTAGCGATCAAGTAAAGGTCTTTTTCACAGTAAAACTCTAATCCAGTTCCATCAGGTACAGAAGGGCTCAAGAACATTTTACCTCTGGTTACCCCTTCTCTATCAGGGATGATTTGATTCGGTTGGAAGATGTTCAAGTCGTTTCTGTCCGCCAAAAACTGCACTCTTTTTCTTCTTTCTTCTTCGTCTTTAATAGCAGCTATTGCTGGAACTCTATTCAAAGCCTGAATGAAGTTTTCATGACAACTGTTCATGTGTACTGCATCGTTTCCGTAAGCACACATGTTGTATTCTTTACTGCAGTGAGCTGCGAAGAACATGTGTTGAACTTTCATGTTGTTTTCTGGGTCGCTTAACAATTCATATGGATACTCATCTGCTACAAGCGTTACAATTTTCTCCATAAATTTACTTTGTGTCCAAAGTCCACCGTAGATCTGTGGGCAAAAGCCTTCTACAGCAGTTGTACTCAAATGGTCGCTCCATTGTTCAAGATCTGGCGTAAAGAACAAGATGTCTGATATCTGTGTTCTTCCGTTGTGTTGATGAGGTCTCTGCTCAATTCTGATTACCTGACCAGCCTTTGCATAGAAAGCATCTCCCGTGTGGGGGTGAAGCGTTTCTTCATAAATCATTTCACGGGTACCATTTTCTTTTGTAGTAATTACTTTATCGTAAAACTCTTTGTTTGGTTTTACACCTCTAGCGAATTGTTCTACTGGGTCGATGTCGGCATTATAACTTGAATTGCTCATGACGTTTTGATTATAAAGTTTCTATTTTCATCTTAAAAACAAGACAAAATTAGAGAGGGTCAAACTCTTGAACTAATTTTCAAATACTCATTAGCGGACACTAATCGAGCTCAGATTGTCCAATAAGAGAAGGTGAGAAAGAAAAAGAGGCTTCTGCCTTTTAAAATCTATGTTTTTGAAATAATCATTGTCGGACAAAAAAAGTTTTATTGACTTTTAAGTTCACGATATTGTTGTGGACTTACACCAGTCCAACGGTTAAAAGCTCGGATAAAATTCTGAGAATTCTGATAACCCAACTGTTGAGAAATATCTTTTATAGACAAGCTTGTGTCTGACATTTTAGCAATGGACTGTTTAAATCGCCAATCTTCCAGAAGCTTCGAATAACTAAAGTTATGTTCATTCAAAACCCTTCTTAAAGACCTTTCACTCAGATTAAAATAATCGGCCATGATCTCTATGGTGGGCACAAAACCGTCTTGATGTGCATTCAGTAAATGCTCTAACTTCTTTCTATCGGTTAGCGCAGAGAGGTCAATTTCGTCTGATCGCGGATTTGGATTGGAAAATGGCGTTCTTAACTCAGCTGTTTTAATCACCACACCTAAATGACCAGTATTTCCAGAAACCTTGACCGGTGCGTTTCCTGAAATAACATGATCTAAATTAGGAATGTACTTGGTGGGGAGTTTGATTTCTATGGGATTCCATTTATCTCCTAGTGCTAAACGCAAATGATCCATGATCAGCCCTAACTCTATATCATATAAGGTTTGAGTGGCCTCACTCTCCTTTTCTATAAACTTCAACCATATTTCTGTCTCGGGTCCATTAATGTTTAAGCCTATTCTTTGAGTGGAATAAAACATTGGACTAAACAAGACTGCGTCATAGACTGCTGAAAGAATATCTGGAGAAGTAAGCAGCACATCTCCCACACTGGCCAGATTTTTCACTTTTAAGCTAGGCTGAAAAAATCCTAATGGGTCATCTCCAATTTCTTGATTTTGCATTTCAGACAACATGTTATGGTATAGAGAGACTGGCACAAAATTGTCTGGGTTGGAAAGATCGAATTGATTGAGTTTAGACTTGCGAATAATCTGTTGAGTAGACAACCCCATGCGCTCAAATTCATCTAATAAATATTTAAAATAGTTTACCTGAACTACATGAAGTTTCGACATGGTCTAAAAATATTGATTTCTCATATAAATTCAGTATCACTCCGTCATTCGTTCTGAGAATCTAGAATAAACCCAAAGATCAATTTCACCTTCCTTTCTCTTTTTTTCACCTTTTCTAACGAGAGGCTTTTACGGTGCTTTGTTGTATGAAATAAAACAAGAGCAAATGAGATTTATAAATGCAGCACGCGCAACTTTCCTAGCTATAGTCGCCTTGGGAAGTATGAATTCAATAAAAAGTCAAACAAAAAACGAAAAGAACATGAACACAATAGAAATAGTAGATAACAGTAAAAAGAGAATTTTAGCACGAGGTTGTGATCCCCAACTCACACAAAGCTTCGGAAAAATGATCAGCCCACAAATTGGGAATCCAGAATATGTAGGTGTAAGTAATGATGTGGAATTTCTTGAGAAGCTAAAGACAGAACAATGGTCAGTAATCTACTTTGCACCTGGTGCCTGTAGGTTTAGTGATGCGAAGATGCCGATACCCGGTGGCAATATGGATACCCAAGGTTGGACATTAGAAGATTACAAAAAAGTAATTATTGAATATCAAAGTGAAGACATTCAAATTGCCGAATCTCTTTATGAAAGTGAATCATTAAATGAGCTCGTCAAAGCATTGACAAAATCAAAAAATGTAAAATGATAGAAGCGGCAATTTTGCCGCTTTTTTAATGGCATAGACATTGAGGTTTTAATCACCAATGAAATTGTCACTTGCACTTGCAATTCTCTATTTAGGCTACCAACAAACTGATCGAAGCCCAGAAGGCTTGTACGCTGACTATTTTGGCAGAAAAATTGAACTCCGGAACAACCACACATTCTTCATGCATTGGGACAATCACAAGAATTCTTCTAAATATAAAAATTGGACTTTTGGGCGTTGGTCAATGGAAGAAGACACGATTTATTTCACCCAAGAACTAATTTTCGACTCTGTTCAAGTCGATGATGAAACCCTGGGCTATCATATTAAGAAAGTTCGACTGTCTGCCGACACTATTCGAGATCAACTCTATTACAAATCTTT
>JAOARK010000428.1 GCA_025210575.1 Schleiferiaceae bacterium | reverse complement strand
GAGGGAATCCACCTAACAAGGCACCCACTATATACCAATACTTTAAATTGATATCGCTCCAACCAAAAAGTGCATTGTAACTCTCAGCAGCAGTTCCTAATCCAAAAGTTAGAACACCAATTGTCCACCACAACAAATACTTCGTCTTGCGGCTTCTGTAATGCGGAATTATTTCAAAGAGGAAATAGATGGAGAAAAGAGTAGTAGCAATTGGAATATATTCTACTAAAGAATTATTCATAAGTTTAAATTTGCCGCAATATAGAAATAATTACAACTTATTTAGAATGATTCTAAATAAAGAGATTTAGGATTTCTATTTCCCAATACAAAACTTCCCAAAGATGTTTCCTAAAAGATCATCAGCAGAGACTTCACCTGTAATCTCCCCTAGATGGAATAAAGTTTGACGGATATCCTGAGCCATCAGGTCACCGGGCAAATCCATTTCTAGTCCCTGTTGCGCACGCGCCAAATTCTCACCAGCTTGAGTTAGAGCATGTAAGTGACGTGCATTGGTCACAATGGTTTCGTTGTTATTTATTTGATGAACTCCAGTGGCTTTGATCAATGCATTCTCAAGCTCTTCTATGCCTTCAGCATTCTTAGCAGAGAGCTTTAGATAGTTGTCTACCTTATTGAATTCAGCTGAAAAATCTTTAGCGTTTGACTTATCACTTTTATTCGAGATCACTAATACGGGTTTATCCCCAGCCTTTGCCAAAATATTTTGGTATTCAGAATAAGGATCCTTTGCAACAGCAGCATCAAACAAAAAGATAACTAAACGAGCTTGTTCTATTTTTTGATATGCTCGCTCAATACCCATGCTTTCTACCACGTCTTCAGTATCACGCAAACCTGCAGTGTCTATGAAGCGAAAAGTAACGCCACCCAGATGGACTTCATCTTCTACGGTGTCTCTGGTTGTTCCTGCTATTTCAGAAACAAGCGCACGTTCTTCTCGCAGCAAAGCATTGAGTAAAGTCGATTTACCTGCATTAGGAGCGCCCACAATGGCCACAGGAATTCCATTTTTAATGGCATTTCCCATCGCAAAAGATTGTATCAACTTTTGGATGTGGTTCTGAATAGTGTTCATTAAATCAGCCAATTGGTCGCGATTGGCAAACTCCACATCTTCTTCGGCAAAATCTAATTCGAGCTCTACCAATGACGCAAAGTCAATGAGTTGTGTGCGGAGCTGTTGGAGCTCCTTACTAAAACCACCACGCATTTGGTTCATGGCTACTTTATGAGCTGTAGCGCTTTCGCTTTCAATAATGTCTGCAACGGCCTCGGCCTGAGAAAGGTCCATCTTGCCATTCATATAGGCTCTCATGGTAAATTCACCGGGATCGGCCATACGCACTCCATTTTTCAGCAAGAGCTGAATAATTTGTTGTTGGATATAAACCGAACCATGACAAGAGATCTCTACACTGTCTTCTCCTGTAAAAGATTTTGGATTCTTAAATACGGTAACCAAGACTTCATCAATCAATTCTCCATTGTCTTCAATGGTCCCAAACAAAGCCGTATGACTTAAAGAGTTTTGAACAGTTACGCCTTTTTTCACAGGTCTGAAAACAGAATCTATCGTTTTAAAAGCGTCATTCCCGCTAATGCGGATCATAGCGATGGCACCCATTCCGGCAGGGGTGGCTAAAGCACATATGGTATCTGTTCTTAACATGCCGCAAAAATATTATTCAAAAGCTTTGATTGAACATGATCTTCTAAGATGTATGAGGATCAATAAAGTCTGTAAACTCTACATTTTTTCAATGATCAAGTGTGTCATTTACCTATTCAAAAATCAGCATTAAAATAAACTGGAATGCTATCTATTTTACCCTATTTTTGCGCGACTTAAAACTGAATTTTAGATCCACTATGAGTGTTTTAGTAAATAAAGATTCCAAGATAATTGTACAAGGATTTACTGGTAAAGAAGGTACTTTCCATGCAACACAAATGATTGAATACGGTACCAACGTTGTTGGTGGTGTTACTCCAGGAAAAGGAGGAATGACTCACCTTGAAAAACCAGTATTCAACACAGTTGAAGAAGCAGTAAAAGAAACAGGCGCTGATGTGTCTATCATCTTTGTACCCCCTGCATATGCTGCAGATGGAATTATGGAAGCTGCTGAAGCAGGAATTAAAGTAATTGTATGTATTACAGAAGGAATTCCTGTAAAGGACATGATCACTGTTAAAGATTACATTGATGCTAAAGATTGCACATTGATTGGACCTAACTGTCCAGGTGTAATTACTGCTGATGAAGCAAAAGTGGGCATCATGCCAGGTTTTGTTTTCAAGAAAGGAAAAGTGGGTATTGTTTCAAAGTCAGGTACATTGACTTATGAAGCAGCTGATCAAGTTGTAAAAGCAGGATTAGGTATTACTACAGCTATCGGTATCGGTGGAGACCCAATTATTGGAACCACCACTAAAGAAGCAGTAGAATTATTAATGAACGATCCTGAGACTGAAGGTATCGTAATGATCGGTGAGATCGGTGGTAACCTTGAAGCGTTAGCGGCAGAATGGATCAAAGCAAATGGCACGAAGCCAGTTGTTGGTTTTATTGCTGGTGAAACGGCTCCTAAAGGAAGAACCATGGGTCATGCTGGTGCTATTGTTGGTGGAAAAGATGATACTGCTGAAGCGAAAAAAGCAATTATGAGAGAATGTGGTATTCACGTTGTAGATTCTCCAGCAGACATTGGTAAGAAAATGACAGAAGTGTTGAAGTAAGATTCAATTCTAATATACTTTAAGAAACCCTGGCTGATGTCAGGGTTTTTTATTGCTTTAAAATTGAGGAGGTTAGATTCAAAAACAAAGTGACGATAATATTATTAGGTAAGAGATGTTATTTTTACCGAACGAGCTAAACAAAAACTATGTTCATTCCGCACGAGGCAAAAGAGAAAATTGACAACTTAGAACAAGAGGTAAAGAAACTCAAAGCCGAAAATCTAAACTTAAAGAAAGAAGGTAACAAGGAGCAATCGGCTTCAACAACAGAGGAAATCAAAAAACTCAAAGCAGAGATTTTGGCACTTAGAAAAAAAGCGGCTGAATCTTCGAAGGACTCATCACCAGCAGGTGTTATTATACTGGGTGTTCTGCTCATTATCTCACTTTTTGTCAATGTCTACCTCTACATGTATCCTGTAACTCCTGTTTTAGAAGATAACACGGCTTATGTAGATTCTGTGAGTTTTTATTGGGACAATCAGATCGTGAAGATGAGTACAATGCCGGAAGAAGGAATTGTGTATCGTGTGCAGATCGGAGCCTATCAAGAATACAATCTAGAAAACTACAAGATCAACTTAGATGGTTTAGGTCAAGATACCAGCAATGCTGAATTCACAAAGATGGTTTTAGGTGGATTTTCGAATGTGCTAGATGCACAAGAATTTCAACAACAAATGGCACGATTAGGTTTGGAGACTGCTTATATTGTCGCCTTCAAAGATGGGGCTCCTATTGGGGTTCTTGAATCGGAAATTGAAAGTACAAACTCAGATACAATTGACTAACAAATGGGATTACTAGAAGGAAAAGTGGCCATCATTACAGGCGCCTCTAAAGGTATTGGAAAAGGAATAGCTGAAGCATATGTAAAGCAAGGTGCTACCGTAGCGTTTACGTATTTGTCTTCTGTAGAAAAAGGAGAGGCTTTAGAAAAAGAATTAAGTGCTGCCGGAGGAACAGTTAAAGGGTATCGCAGTGATGCTTCAGATATGGCTCAAGCCGAAGAACTGATTAAAAATGTAATGGCTGATTTTGGTAGAATTGATGTTGTGGTGAACAATGCAGGAATTACCAAAGACAACTTATTGATGCGAATGAGCGAAGAAGACTTTAATCGTGTTATTCAGGTGAATTTGAATTCTGTATTCAACATGACTAAAGCGGTTCAGCGTACCTTAT
>JAOARK010000427.1 GCA_025210575.1 Schleiferiaceae bacterium | reverse complement strand
GAAAAACACCGTGTTGGCAGCTTTAGAAATGCAAGCCTTTATTGCATCGCGAAAAGTGGAACACGATGCGAAAGGCATACCAGCGTTTGAAATGCGTGTGGGCAATCATACGGGTCCTGTGGTAGCGCGCATCGTGGGCGTGAAGAAGTTTCAGTACGACATCTGGGGAGACACCGTAAACACAGCAAGCCGTATGGAAAGCGCTGGAGAAGTGGGCAAAGTAAACGTAAGTCAGAGTGTTTATGATTTACTGAAAGAGGATGAGGAATTTTCTTTTGAACACCGTGGCAAAGTGCAGGCCAAGGGCAAGGGAGAAATGGAAATGTGGTTTGTAATGTACGTGAATAAAGCATGAAAAGAGGTTTGTCCATATTCATGTTTTGCCTGATTGGCCATCTATTGATAGGTCAAAATAGCAAGCTGAATGACCTCTACGGGTATATTTTAGATACCAACAATGCGCCTCTGGAAAGAATGAATAAAACCTATTCGTTTATTCTAGAAATACAAAATGAACCTGATGATTTATGGGTATATGCAGGACATGGGTTAAAATCTGATTCCGTGCAAATTGTAAATGCAAAATTGGGCAATGTTTATACTAAAGCATTTAAAAATGCGGCACAAGCTTATTATTCCAAAGATTCAGTTAATCTATACCGGTACAGAAAAACGTCTTTTGATTTTGTACAAAGCGCAATAGAGACGAATAGAAAAGACGCTATTCCATTTCTATTCGATTTAATAATGATTGAACTTTTTCAAGCCCGAGAAAATAACATAAGAACAATATCTACCGATGAGCTGTATTCGTTTGTTAAGAGCAATATAACAGACCGTCAAGCCTTGGCTGGTTGTGAATATTCAATGGCTTATTGGTTGTCAATCAAAGCAATTCATGGAGAAGCAATGGAAGCAGCTTCTAAGGCTTTAAATTACTATGAGCAGCAAGAAGAGTATTGGACAATTCGGGGTGATTTATTTAGTGTTCTAGCTACTTCTTATTCAAGTTTAGGGCGATATGAAAAATCAGAATTATTTTACAATAAAGCCTTAAATCAATTTAAATTAAATCAGGATTCTTCTAAGTTTAGTTACACCTACATGAAATTGATGTACAATCAATTGAATCAAGGCAAACAAAACGTAGCCTTAATTTATATTGACTCAGCTATTGCAGTAAATAAAAAACGAGGAGCTGAGGTGGCTATGGCCGAAAATTTGGTCGCAAAATCGTCTATCTACATGGGGCTTGATAGTATAGATTTAGCACTAGAGACTCTTAAAGAAAGTCACAATTTAATAATAGAAAAAAGTAAGAGTATTACTTGGAAAGCCTACGTGTGCTATAGACTTGGTATCGCTAATTTACTACTTGGACATTATGAGGAAGCTCTGAAAAATGGAAAAGAGGGTTTGAAATACGCGGAAGGATATCCTAAAGAATCGAAAGAAAACTATTACCTGATTTACCTTGCATATCAGAAGCTGGGAAACCTAAAGGAAGAATACAAAGCCTACAAAAAATTCATTGCCTTTAAAACGAAAATATCGAACACGAAAAATGCCGACATCGCAGCTAGGTTAGAACTAGAAAGTCAATTTGCCAAAGAAAGATATGCTGATAGTCTTCAAGTCGCCAAGATGGCAATGCAACGAGAGTTGGAATACAATAACTCGTTGAATATAGAAAAACAACAAAGAAATCTAGCCATTGGAATTGGATGTTTAGTCTTAGTGCTGGCTGCTGGTGTTTATAGCCGTTTGCGTTATACACGTAAATCCAAAGCTATTTTGGAAAAAGAAAAAGAACGCTCCGAAAATTTGTTGCTCAATATTCTTCCTGAAGAAATAGCCCAAGAACTCAAGGAAAAGGGCCGAGCCGATGCTCGCGATTTTGATCAGGTGTCTATCTTATTTACCGATTTCAAGGGTTTTACCGAGCAGAGTGAAAAGCTTTCAGCGGCAGCTTTAGTAAAAGAAATCAACACCTGCTTCGAGGCCTTTGACGGCATCATGGAAAAGTACGGTATCGAGAAAATTAAAACTATTGGCGATGCTTATATGGCTGCTGGAGGTTTGCCTGTACCAACTGATGAATCGGTGAAAAACACGGTGTTAGCTGCGCTTGAAATGCAAGAGTTTATAGACGCAAGACACAAGACTAAAGAAGCTAGAAATGAACCAGCTTTTGAAATGCGCGTGGGAATCCATACGGGTCCGGTAGTAGCCGGAATTGTTGGCGTAAAGAAATTCCAGTACGACATTTGGGGCGATACGGTAAACACAGCTAGCCGTATGGAAAGCGCTGGAGAAGTGGGCAAAGTAAACGTAAGTCAGAGTGTTTATGACCTACTGAAAGACGATGAGCAATTCACTTTTGAGAGTCGGGGTAAAGTAAAGGCCAAAGGCAAGGGCGAGATGGAGATGCACTTTGTTTCTCGTAGCTTTAGCGAAGAGTAACTTCGTTAGTCTTTCATCCTAACTTTGGTATTCAGGGTTACGATTCGAACCCTTAAAAAATAACAAGTAGTAACAAGAACCCCAGGCCATTGGTCAGGTTTTTTTAATTTTTAGACATCTCGCTTTCGCTTTCCCGGATAGGCTTTGTTGTTACTCTTCGCGCCTTTCTTTCACTGAGTTAAAATCAATACCTTTAGTAACTCATTGTAACCCTACAAACATCCTAACCTATGCACAAGCGTTGGCTCGTATTTCTCTTCAGCTTCTATTGTTTTTCTGTGTCAGCACAAAACCTAGACTCTCTTTGGAATGTTTGGGAAGATGAAATGCAGCATGACACGATCAGATTGGATGCCCTCTACATGTATTGTATGAAAAAACATATATACACTCAACCTGATTCTGCACTACATTATTTTAATCGGTTCATTGAGATGGCTAACCGGACAAAAAATAACAGGATCAGAGGGCAGATGTATAATTTAAAAGGTGTTGCATATAGTCAAAAACAAGACGGTAAAAATGCCCTAGACGGATTTGAAGAGGCCCTCAACTATTTTATTATTTCTGGTGATAAAGGTAGACAGGCATGGGTATATGTCAACATTGCAGGGGTCTATGCAAATCAATTTAATTGGTTTGCAACAATCAAATATCTCAACTTAAGTCAAAAACCTGCAGAAGAATCTGGTGATCTGCAAGCTCTTGGAAATCGAGTAAACATGCTCGCTTCCGCCTATTATTTTATGGATAACTATCAAGAGGCTCTTCGCTATTCTCTTGAATCTATAGAGTATATGAAAATTGATGACAGTCCATGGGCCAATTATAACTATTCAAATGCCTTGGTAAACATTGGCATACTATATAGAGAATTAAAAGATTTCTCAAATGCTCGAAATTATTTTTTAGAATCAATAAAATCAGGTAAGAAAAATGGGTTTACAGATGTCATTGCGAATGGTGAAATTGAGCTTGGCAAGTTGGCAATGGCCTTAAATAAATATGATAGTGCAAAAACCCATTTAGACAATGGATATCGATTAATTCAAGAAATTGAAGATGTTTATCTAAATACAGATTTAGCTATTTATTATGGTAAATTTTATGAGCAACAAGGTGAATACAGACTAATGATAAAATGGTGCAATGACGCTTTCAATATTATTTCGAAAACTGAAATGATTGTTCAACAAAGGGATGCCTGTGAATGTCTTTACAAAGCCTATCGTTACATTCATGATGACTCTAAAGCGCTAGTTTATCACGAAAAAATGCTTCTCTTAAACGACAGTCTTCAAAAGGAAGAGGCACAAAAGCAGTTACAACAAATGGAATTTTCGAAGCAAGTGTACCAAGACAGTGTAGATACTTTCGAGAAAGAGCGCAAAGTGGAATTGGCCCACCAAGAAGAAATGCGCCAAGAAGAACAGCAAAGAAATATTGCTATTGGTTCTGGTTTTTTAGTGTTGCTTTTGGCTGGAGGGATATACAGTCGCCTACGCTACGTGCGAAAATCAAAAGCCATCATTGAGAAAGAAAAAGACCGTTCAGAAAATCTGCTCCACAACATCTTGCCAGAAGAAGTTGCCGCAGAACTCAAGGAAAAAGGAGAAAGCGAAGCCAAAGATTTTGAAAATGTAACCGTATTATTCTCAGACTTTAAAGGATTCACGCAAACTTCAGAGAAACTATCGGCAAAAGAACTAGTTCAAGAACTCAATATTTGTTTTAAAGCTTTTGATGAGATTATGACCTCTCATAACCTGGAAAAAATAAAAACTATTGGTGATGCTTATATGGCCGCTGGAGGTTTACATGTCCCGAGAACTTCAAAACCTTTAGACGTTGTGAAAGCCGGTCTAGAAATGCAACAGTTTATGCTTTCGAGGAAGGCAGAAAAAGAAAAATTAAGTGAACCCTATTTTGAAATGCGCGTAGGTATCCACACAGGGCCAGTAGTGGCGGGTATCGTTGGCGTTAAAAAATTCCAGTACGACATCTGGGGTGATACCGTAAACACGGCAAGCCGTATGGAAAGCCATGGAGTAGTAGGAAAAGTGAATATGAGCTCAGCAACCTATGAGCTCATAAAAGACCAAAAAGAATTTACATTTGAGAAACGAGAAGCCATTGAAGTAAAGGGTAAAGGTGAAATGGAGATGTGGTTAGTCGTTTGAAAAATTTATGTAAAAAACATAGATTTACAAGACACTACCTCTAACATGAATCTACTTCGCTACTATGCCTATAATCCTGAAGATAGTGATGCGGTTATCCTTGATAAGATCGCAATTTCTCTCATTGCCGGACTATGTTGTATAGTCGGTTTTATTTGGACCGCTATGTATGTGCATTTTCTCGGACCGGTATGGCCTTCTTTTTTACCCTTATTATTTACTGTTGTTGTGGGCTGTTTTCTATTCATCGGTCATTTTACTAAAAATCATCTTTGGCCGGTTTATGGTTTTATCATTTGTATTCTTTACATACCAGCCGTCTTTCAATGGAGTATAGGCGGTGTTTTTGACGCGGGTTACGTTCTGGCCTGGAGTTTAATCGCTCCTCTTGCTGGTTTAATGTTCCTTTCCTTTAAAAAGGCTATTAGCCTGCTTTGCTTGTTTTTGGTCAACATTATTATTACGGTTGTTTTCAATGATTACTTCATGGCGCATCGTTTGCCCGTAACCGAATCTGTTAGACACACATTTTTTGTAATGAATCTTTCTGTTTCTTCTGTAGTATTCTTTTCATTTTCTTACTATTTCGTGAGTAGTATGATCAAAGAACGGCTGAAAGCTAATAATCTACTTCTCAATATTTTTCCTCGGTCTGTGGCAAGGACTCTAAAGAATAATGCCGATAAAACCATTGCTGATCGTCACCACGAGGTAACCGTATTATTTGCTGACCTCGTGGGTTTTACTCAATTTTCAACAAAGAACACACCTGAGAATGTGGTGAGTTCTTTGGGGAGAATATTTTCTGAATTTGACGACCTCACTGAAAAGTACGGGCTGGAAAAAATCAAAACTATTGGAGATGCTTACATGGTAGCTTCAGGAATTCCGATAGAGCGGCCTAACCATGCCTATGCGGCTGTAATGCTTGGGTTTGAAATGATGGAAGTGTTAAATCGGATCAATGACGAAAAAGGAGAAAACTTCAGCATAAGAATCGGAATTCATAGCGGCCCTGTGGTTGCTGGAGTTATAGGTAAAACCAAATTTGCTTATGACTTGTGGGGTGATACCGTGAATACCGCAAGCCGTATGGAAAGCCATGGAATAGAGGGACAGGTAAACATTAGTTCAGCCACCTATCAACTGGTTAAGAACCAACCGATGTTCAGCTTTGAGAAAAGAGAGAACATAATTGTGAAAGGAAAAGGAGAGATGGAAATGTATATAGTTCAGAATACGTAACTTAATCCTTGAAAAGAACCTACCAATCAATGAGAAAGAGAATTCTTATTGCCCTAATGTTTAGTATGATTTGTATCTCAAGTTATGCTCAAAAAATAAGTGTTGATCAAGCTGATAGCCTGTACACTTTTTTAGATACTGTAGATATCGCTAGTGATTATGAAAACACTTTAATTCAGGCGAAAAAGGCATTGTTTTATTTTAAAAGTCAACAAGACAGCTGCAAAATCAGCAAACTTTCCAGAAAGCTTTCTAGAGCGTATGAAGCGAATGGAATGATCGATAGTGCATTACAGGTGATTCTTTGGTCCAAACCTCATGCCTATGCGTGTAGTTATCGTGAACGAGCGTTCAATTTCATTGTGACTTCTGGTGTATATCTAAACCTTGAAGAATTTGAATATGTCGTACAAATCTCTAATGATTTTGAACGCGATTGGCCAGAGTCAGCACCCGACAGTCTGATCTATGAAGTGCCTATGAATAAAGCCATTTCTTTGGTTTATTTGGGCAGAACAGATGAGGCAAAAACCATTTTTAAAGAGATGTATTATTCCTACGTTGAACGGAACAAAGTAGAACAACAAATAGACGGCTTGAATAATCTTGGAGCTTTATATGGCATGTTAGGTGAGCTGGACAGTGCTGCCTATTTTCTGGAAAAAGCGGCAAAGCTGTGTGTAGATATTCAATGCAAAGATCAATATGAGTTTCTACAAAATCTGTCAACTTTAGCTTCCGAAATGAATGACAGTAAGAAGGCTATTTTGTACATAGATAGTGCTTTAGGAATTGCCAGAAGAACAAACAATTTAGCGGTAGAAACTGAGCTACTCAGAGAGATTGCGATGGCCAATAAAAGGGATGGCAATAACGATGTAGCCTGGGACTTTTTAGTTGAGCATGCAAATCTTCAAGACACCTTGTTCAGCACTGAAATAGCTAAAGCGCTTGCCCGATATCGCGAAGCACACGAGAATGAACAAAAAGAGCGAAAGATTCACGAACTAGAAGTAGATAAATTAGAATCTGACTTAAGGGAGAGTAAACTAAGACAAAGCAGAAACCTGTATGTCGTGTTAGGGGTGGTTATCTTTATTCTGGCGATAGCTTTATGGAGTAGATTGAGATATACTTCTCGAACCAAAAAAGTGATTGAAAAAGAAAAGGAACGCTCAGAACAATTGCTTTTAAATATTCTACCTCATGAAGTGGCTCAAGAGTTAAAAGAGAAAGGGGAGAGTGAAGCCAAAGATTTTGAGAATGTAACGGTTCTTTTTAGCGATTTCCAGCACTTTACCCAAACGGCAGAAAAATTGAGTGCCAAGGCGTTGGTTCAAGAGATCAACACCTGTTTTAAAGCCTTTGATGAGATCATGCAGAAATATGGTATTGAGAAGATCAAGACTATTGGAGATGCCTATATGGCTGCTGGCGGATTAAATACACCCAGAACTGCCGAGCCTGTAGATGTGGTGAAGGCGGGGATAGAAATGCAGCAGTTTATGCATCAAAGGAAATCGGATAAAGAAAAAGTTGGAGAACCCTTCTTTGAAATGCGTGTGGGTATTCATACAGGTCCCGTTGTTGCGGGAATCGTGGGAGTAAAGAAATTTCAGTACGACATCTGGGGAGACACTGT
>JAOARK010000426.1 GCA_025210575.1 Schleiferiaceae bacterium | reverse complement strand
TTATTAACACCATCAGCTAATTGTTCAATAGCCTGCGGCTGATCTCCAGTTGGAGAAAATTCTGAGTCTATTGAAAACTGCATATACTATTCTTCAGAATTATCTTCGTTGTTTTCTGCTTGAGCTTCTTTTGATTCTTCTTTTGGAGCGGTGAAGTTCTTTACATATTGTCTACCATGAGACAACTTCGATTTTAAAGACTCAACTTGTTCTTCAAGTCGTTTGATATTTTTGTTTACTTCCTTAACCATAGGGTTCTTCTCATCTACATGCGCAAAAAAGCCTAGATTATTTTGAAGTTGCATCATTTCTTTTTTGGCTTCATCTATTTTTCTACGAAGTAGATCAAACTCCTTGTCAAGCTTAAACTTGTCGTTGCTTTCTAGAAATCATGATAGTTTGTTTTCAAAACGCAACAGGATTCCTTGGTTTCTTTCCAACTTCAACCCTTCGTAGTTTTTATCCATGATTTGGCTGAACTTTACCTCAATGTCCTTGTCCGATCTTGGTACTCTTCCAATAGATCGCCATTTTTTAGACATTTCTTGCAACTTAACCATATCAGCCTTTCCGTCTTCAGAAGCTTTGAATGCTTCCACATCTTTCAGCATTTCCTGTTTCTTAGTAAGGTTTTCTTTAAAACCTTCATCCTGTTTATTGTTGTGCTCAGTAAGGCGATTAAAGAAGTGATTACAAGCATTTCTAAAGGCTTCCCAGATTTTATCAGATTCAGCTTTAGGTACGTATCCAATTTTCTTCCACTGCTGCTGAATTCGCTTTAATTCACTTGCGGTTTCTCTCCAATTGTCACTGTCTTTAATTGCTTCTACTTTTTCAAGCAAGGCTTTCTTTCTATTGAGATTTTCTGCCTGCTGCTTTTTAAGCTCTTTATAGTAATTGTTCTTTGCACGATTAAAGATTCGGTTCGCTTCTCTAAAACGCTCCCAGATCTCATCGTTTTTAGGATGATGTATTGGCCCAAAAGACTTGAATTTTTCTCTTAAGGCGTCTAGTTCTTTTATTGCTTTTTGCCACGCGCCATGAGATTTAACTGGTTTTTGAACCATTGTTTCAATCTCTTGACACACCGCTTCTTTTTCTACTAACTTCTCTTCTTGGTTAACTTTTAGTTCTTCAAAGAATTCGTGTCTTTTTTGATGAATAGCTTTAGTTGCATTGCTAAAACGTTCCCAAATGGCATCGCTATGTTCGCGATCTACAGGTCCTATTTCGCGCCAAGCTTTATGAAGTTTTTGTAATTCATCAAAAGCCCCTTTCTTAATCTCTTGCTTACCCATAGCTTCTGCCTTTTCGCAGAGCTCTTCTTTTGCTGCAAGATTCTTTTTAAAGTCAAGCTCTCTTAGCTCATTACTGATTCTTAAGAAGTCGTAGAAATTATTCACATGAAAGTGATAATTGTTATACAAAGTAGCAGAATCACCTTTAGGTACAGGTCCAACCTCGCGCCAACGATCTTGTAATTCTCTAAACGTCTTGTATTTCTCAGGTACTCTTATACCTTCCTTGTTCGGAAGATCTTTAATTTCTTCTATAATCTGCTTTTTAACATCAAGGTTAGTGGCTAACTGCTGGCTTAAATCTTTGTAGTAAGAATCTCTGTTAGATCGGTAGGTGTTGTATATCTGCTTGAATTCGTCTTTAATAGGTTGATGAAATTCAAAGTCAATTTCACTATTTCCTGCTTCAACAAACTCATGAAGCTTAGCATTTCTTTCGTCTTCCAGATGTTTGTAAAGAGCAATTTTAAGTGCCTCCATGTGATCTTTAACAGAAACCACATTTTTTTCGAGTAAGCTTTTTGCCTCCTTCACAAGCACCTCATTAGACATGGAAGAATAATCAGGTATTTCAAGTTCTTCCTTTGCAAATTGATCTTCTTCATGATGGTCATCAGACTCTACTTCATCATGAGTTGTGTCCACTTCAGATTCATCTGAAGGATTTTCTGCTTCGCTAACCGTTTTTTGTGCCGGTTCTGAATCTTGTTCAGCTACTTGAGCTTCAGCGTTTGTTTCTTGCTCTGAGTTCTCTTTTGCATCCGCAGCAGGGGTAGTCTCAGCTTGTGATTCCACATTTGGATTCACCTCGTTACCCTCCTGGTTAAGGTCGTTGTTTTTAGTTTCTTCCATAATTGATTCAAAATTGTTTTAAATCAAAGAGGCCTGTTCCATATTTCCCAAGCCTTTTGAGCTTGTAAATGTAACATTTCGAGTCCATTTTTTGTGACACAACCAGCATCTTTTGCCTTTTTTAACAAGGCTGTTTCTGCAGGGTTATAAACAAGGTCGAAAACAATAAGATTTTTATGAAACGATGAATAGGGAAGGGGAAGTAGGTCAGTTACATTAGGTGAAGTTCCAACAGGTGTAGTGTTGATCAGCAAGGTGCTTTTTGCAATGAGTTCATCCGTAATCTGATCATACTGTATATCCCCAGATTTTGATGTGCGGTTAACAATTTGAAAAGGGATACCTTTCTGCTTCAAGACATATTGAACGGCTTTAGAAGCTCCTCCATCTCCAAAGATTAATGCAGCTTCGTTTTTTCGTAGAAGAGGATTTAAGCTTTGTTCAAAACCAAATGCATCTGTATTGTGAGCTTTCCAACCGTTTAATGTTTTTTCAAATGTATTACTCGCTCCAATAATTCTTACCTCATGACTAAGCTCATCAGCAAAAGTCAGAATCTCTTTTTTGTACGGAATAGTGATGTTAAACCCATACAAACCGGGATCTGAAATGAGTTTTTGAACTTCGCGTATCGTATTCAATTCCCAAAGCGTATAAGAATAATTGGGATGATCAGGTTGAATATGCTCTGTAAAATAGGATTGTGAAAATGAGTGACTTAAACTCTTTCCAATCAGGCCATATTTCTTATGCTTGTTCATCAATATCTTTACCAGCACCCAATTTTTCAACGATATACACCATAGCAAAACCGGTTATCGCCAAGCCAATGGCTAAAAATGTTGAAGGTTCCATGCTAGGAAGATACCATTCATACCCTTGAACAACTTTTTCTCCCTTTTTAAAGATCTCTACACCAGCGTCATCTGTGAGAAATACTTTCGTTTTCCATGGCCAAATAATAAGCAACGACCCAAAAATAAAACCAGTCAGCCCACCAATGGTTGCACTTTCATGATTCTTCAATAAATACGAAATGACTCTTGCCAGAATTACAAAACCAAGAACAGCTCCTATACCCACACCGGCAATAATCTTAAGATTTCCCTCTGGAATGGCTTCAAGCATAATCAATTGATAATTCCCCATTAGGATCAATACGAATGAACCTGAAAGACCGGGAAGTAACATGCTACTCATGGCAACTACACCACATAAAATGATGTACGCAAAACTCTCGTTTTGAGAGGCAGGCTTCATAAATGCTAGTGCAATGGCGATAGCCACCCCCAAAACGGTAACGATAATTGTTTTGGTATTCCATTCTTTAATAGTTCTGCCCACAAAAATTACTGAAGCCAGGATGAGCCCAAAAAAGAAAGCCCAAATTTGAATCTCATAAGCGGGACCTTGTTCAAATAAATATTTTAATCCTTTTCCTATGGTGATTAGACTAACACCAACACCACCCATTAGCACTGCTAAAAATGGGAAGTTTATGTGATTTAAAAATTCTTTGATCTTAAATTTCGTGAGTAGTTTTATTGCAGTAACATCAAAAGATTTCAACGAATTTATCAGGTCGTCATAAATCCCAGTGATAAATGCAATAGTTCCACCAGAAACGCCTGGGATAACATTTGCAGCGCCCATGCCAACGCCTTTTAGAAAAAGTAAGATGTAATATTTAAGTGATTTGTTCTCGTTCACGGCAATTCAATTAGGTGCCGCAAATGTAAAAGGATAGCCTATTGCTAGACCATCCCTCCTTTAATATTCTTGATCATGTCGATTATGATCTGATCTTCTGCATAATCTGGGAAAGCATCAAAGAAGATTTCTTCTGCTTTTGGATTTAACTCGAAGCCTTTTTGTAATTCAATTCTACAAGCCTCAACATTTTCCAATTCATATAGAAAGCCTGCATTCACAACCCTTAATAGATCAGATTGAGGATGTTTTAAGATTCCTTTCTTCATGAGGTTTAACGCAGCTTTCGTTTCTGTCATATCTAGCAAAAGATCAGCATACTCAATGAAAATTTCAGGTTCATCATATCCTAATTCAAATACTTTTTTGAAGCATTCTTCGGCTTCTAAATAAAGACCACCTCTTTTGTACACATCTGATGCTATGATGAAGTAATCAGGGTTTTCAGCATCAAGCTCAATTGCTTTTTTAATATAGAAGATAGCCTCCAATAATTTACCGTTATCCATGTACAGCATGGACAACTCTATGTAAGCTTCGTCTAAATCAGGATCTTCTTTAATTGCTCTTTTAAAGTAACGAAGAGCTTTTTGGTGATCCTTCATATTTCTATAGCAATTACCTAATCTATAGTATGAATAACCTGAAGGAGCATCGAACTCAAAGCTGTTTTCATATACCCGAGCTGCTTCAGAAAAATCTCCTAGTCTTTCTAATACTCGGCCTAATTCAAAATAGGCGGCTATGAAATGTTCGTCAACTAGAATTGAATACTCAAAAGAGTTGGCTGCATTTCTCAGCTCATCCATTCTTGCGTAAGCAATACCTAAGTTATACCAAGCTATTTCAGAGTATGGGTATTTATCTATGTAGGCTTTAAAGAAGTCAACTGCCTTTTTGTATTGATTCAACATCTCAAAACACAAAGCGATGTTATACAACGCAATTTCGTCATCATGAAAAACTTTAATGACTTGACGATGATGCTTTAAGGCCTCTTCATATTTACCCATGTACTGATATTGTTCAGCAATCAGCGCATGCACATCTGCTGGTTCTTCAGCGGCATGAAGCGCCTTCTTTAAAAGGTTTACCGCTCTTCCATGCTTTCCTTGTTTTGAGAATATATGAGATCGTGCAACGAGCATATCATAGCTGTTGGGCTCTAAAGCTGCAGCTTTATCCAATTCTTTCATAGCCTCTTCCATTTTGTCGTAGGCTGTAAAGTACTGTGCTCTTTTAATGGGGAAAATGGCGCTCATTGGATGCTGATGAATAGCCATTTCAATAACTTCTAGGGCAGACTTATTGTTTCCTTTATGGAAATAATAGTCTGTGATCTGTTCAAATTCTTCTACATCAAAAAAGAGTACTTCATCTCTTTTGAGCATTCCTTCGAACCGGTTAACTAGATCTTTGGTATTGTTTCTACTGTCATCCATTTCAATCTCAAATTGAATTTCACCTAATGTAAGGTCAAAATCTGCGCCAAAACTAACGCGACAAAAAGGATTATTAACCGAAAAATTAACAATTGACTTTTGTGCATAAATCAGACGCATAAAAAGTGCGAACCTTTGTTGAACATTTATATTTGTGAGCCTTTGAAAAACGCATAAAACACTCGTATATAATGACATTAATAAAATCAATCTCTGGATTTAGAGGAACAATTGGAGGAAAACCAAGTGAGGCTTTAACCCCTTTAGATGCTGTCAAGTTTGCAGCAGCTTATGGGACATGGATTAAACAAAAGAGCCAAAAAGACAGATACACCATTGTTATTGGCAGAGATGCCAGACCTTCAGGTGAAATGATACAGCAATTGGTTTGTAACACCTTGGTTGGATTGGGTATCGATGTTATGGATTGTGGATTAAGTACGACACCAACAGTTGAGATGATGGTTCCCATGCATAATGCAGATGGAGGAATAATTCTTACCGCAAGTCATAACCCTAAAAATTGGAATGCATTAAAGCTTTTAAACGCCAAAGGAGAATTTGTGAACGCGAAAGATGGTGCTGAAATTTTGAGTATTGCCGATCAAGACCAATATAACTTTGCAGAAGTAGATGACCTTGGTGAGGTTACAAGTTTGCCTAATGCTATTGAACTTCACATAGATGAGATCTTAAAAATGGATTGGGTTAATGTTGATGCAATTAAAAACGCAAATTTTAAAGTAGCGGTTGATGCTGTGAATTCTACAGGTGGAATTTCTATTCTTCCATTACTTCAAAAATTAGGGGTTACCCAAGTTGTTCCTTTGTATTGCGAACCTAATGGTCAGTTTCCGCATAACCCAGAGCCACTAAAAGAGCACTTGGGAGAGATTATGACAGCCGTAAAAGAACAAGGTTGCGATGTTGGAATTGTTGTTGATCCCGATGTAGACCGTTTAGCACTTATTAGTGAGAATGGGGAGATGTTTGGAGAGGAATACACTTTAGTAGCTGTGGCTGATTATATACTCGGTAAACAAAAAGGTAACACCGTTTCGAACTTATCGTCATCACGCGCTTTGCGAGACATTACTGAAAAGCATGGTGGAAATTATGAGGCTAGTGCAGTAGGAGAAGTGAATGTTGTCACCAAAATGAAGGCAAATAATGCAATTATTGGAGGAGAAGGAAACGGTGGTATCATTTTTCCAGAATTACACTACGGTCGTGATTCTTTGGTGGGTATAGCGTTATTTTTGACTCATCTTGCTGAAAAGAACATGAAAGTGTCAGAGCTACGCGCAACTTACACAAGTTATTTTATGGCTAAGAAAAAAATTGAGTTGACTCCAGATTTGGATGTTGATGGAATTTTAGCTCAAATGGCTGACAAATATGCTAAAGAAGAAGTGAACACTATTGATGGTGTTAAAGTCGATTTTGCGGAGAATTGGGTACACCTCAGAAAATCGAACACAGAACCAATCATCCGTATTTATACAGAAGCCAAAAGTCAAGAAGAAGCTTCTGCTTTGGCTGATAGAATTATTGGTGAGATTAAAGAAATCGCTTGATTTTTTACATTTGCCGCCCTCTGTAGGAAACTAGAAACTTAATAGCTTTGTAATGAAGCGATTAGATAAAATTTGATAGAATGAAGTCGGTTTATTTTGATAGTGCTGCAACAACAGCAATTGACCCTGAAGTAAAAGAAGCGATGATTGCCGCAATGGATAGTTATGGCAATCCCTCATCAACACATAATATCGGACGTAAGTCTAAAATTATTATTGAGCGCGTTAGAAAGGGTATTGCACAGCAATTAAATTGCCAACCTGGAGAAATCTTTTTTACTTCAGGAGGCACTGAAGCTGATAACATGGCTATTCTTTGTGCAGTAAGAGATCTTGGTGTTACAAGAATTATCTCTTCACCAATTGAGCATCATGCGGTTGGTCATACTGCCGAGTTTTTAAGAGATCACAATAACGTTGAATTGATTTATCTTGAAGTAGATGAATTAGGTCAACCTGATTTAGATCAATTAGAGTCGCTTTTAAAAGAGGATACACCTACATTGGTTAGCCTAATGCATGCTAATAATGAGCTGGGAAACATACTCGATATTGAAAGAGTAGGAGCAATGTGCAGAGAGAACAATGCTTGGTTCCACTCAGATACTGTTCAAACTGTTGGTCACAGACCGATTGATCTTGAAACTTTACCTGTAGATTTCATTACGTGTGCCGCACACAAAATTCATGGACCAAAAGGAGCTGGATTCTTATATGTTAGAAGCAGCGTTAAGATTCATAGTATGATTATGGGCGGTGGTCAAGAACGAAGCATGCGCGCTGGAACCGAGAATATTATTGGAATTGCGGGCCTAGGAAAAGCAATTGAACTAGCTTATAAAAATTTAGACCATGATCGTGCCTATATGCTTGATCTTAAAAAGTATGCCGTAGAGCGTGTTCAAAAAGACTTTCCTTTTATAAGCTTCAATGGATTGAGTGCTGATCCTGAAAAAAGCCTATTTACGGTATTGAGTTTAAGGTTACCTAAAAATGACAAGACGGATTTAATTCTCTTTTCTTTAGATATGAAGGGAATTGGTGTTTCCGGTGGAAGCGCTTGTAACAGTGGTAGTTCAAAAGGGTCTCATGTTATAGAAGCTATCAATAAGAATAATGAAAGCCTTGTGAGCCTACGATTGTCTTTTAGCAAATACAATACAAAAGAAGAACTGGACTATTTCTTTGAGTGTTTGGCCCAAATATTAGAAATGGAGCTAGAAAACGCTTAGTTACAGTTTTAAATAATGTTTTAAATCCTCCTAGATGGAGGATTTTTTTTTGTTTTATTCAGAACTCGATCGTTTATCATAATGTATTGAATATAATGCATTAAGTGTATTTATACATTTAATGCATGAAAATACAATCATTAATAATGTTATATTTGCTTAGTAATAATTTTCGTTATAAGGTATGAATATTAATTCATAAAAGGATGTAATGAAATTTAATGAATGAAAATATGAACACTAAAATGGAAATAAGTGATCAGTACATATTACAACAAATAGGAAACTATGTAAGGCACTCTAGACAACAAAAACAACTCACTCAAAAGGAGTTAGCACAGCAAGCTGGTATAAGTAGATCAACCTTAAGCTTAATAGAACGAGGAGAAGCAGCTACAACACTTACATTGATTCAAATATTAAGGATCTTAAACCAGCTTCAAGTTTTTGATGCTTTCAAAGTTATAGAAGAAGTGAGTCCGTTGGATTTACTGAATAAAAGTAAACCCAAGAGGCAAAGGGTTAGAAAAACGAAAAGAAATAACGAAGCTAACGATTTGGAATGGTAACCGTTGCACGTGTTAAGATATGGGGTATAAATGTTGGTGCGGTAGCTTGGAATGAAGATACTCAGCTAGCTAGTTTTCAATATGAACCTTCTTTTCTTCAAAAGAATATAGAACTTGCACCTTTAACTATGCCAATAGCTGAAGGGAATAGAATTTTCTCATTTCCTGAATTAAGACAAAAGCAAACCGAATTAGACACATTTAAAGGGTTGCCGGGATTGTTAGCCGATGTTCTTCCAGATAAATACGGAAACCAACTCATGAATGCATACTTGGCCCAGCAAGGTAGACCTATTGGAAGTATGAATCCGGTAGAGAAATTATGCTTTATTGGCTCAAGAGGAATGGGCGCCTTAGAATTTGAGCCTTCTAATCTTGGAACACACAAACGCCCATTTGATGTTGAAGTAGACAACCTAGTAGACGTAGCTAGACAAATGTTAGGCGAGAGGTCGCTCTTTGATACACAACTGAATAAGAATAAAGAGCAAGCTATGCTTGACATTCTAAAGATTGGAACATCCGCAGGGGGAGCAAGGCCAAAAGCTATTATTGCTTATAACGAGGCTACAGGTCAAGTAAAATCTGGTCAAACACAGACTCCAGCAGGATTCGAGCAATGGATGATAAAATTAGACGGAGTTAGTGACGCACAATTTGGTGAATCAAAAGGATATGGGAGGGTAGAGATGGCCTATTATGCTATGGCGAAAGATGCGGGCATAAAGATGATGGAGTCTAAATTGTTGGAAGAAAATGGAAGAGCTCATTTTATGACCAGGCGTTTTGACAGAAGTGGTAAAAACGCAAAATTCCATGTTCAGACCTTTTGCGCCATGCGTCATTTTGATTTTAACGAAGTAAACAGTTTTAGCTATGAGCAATTATTTCAGACCATGAGAATGCTAAGGCTAAATTATCCAGAGGCAGAAGAAATGTATAGAAGAATGGTTTTTAATGTAGCCTCCAGAAACTGTGACGATCATACTAAAAACTTTGCATTCCGTTTGAAAGAAGGAGGAGAATGGAGGTTGGCCCCAGCTTATGACATATGCCATGCGTACCGACCTGGCAGCAGGTGGGTTAGCCAACATGCTTTAAGTGTAAATGGAAAAAGAAAAGGTATTACCAAAGATGACCTTTTGATCATAGGAAAGGCTATGAATATTAAAAAGGCACCAAAGGTTATCAATGATGTAAATGAAGTTGTAAGGCAATGGCCAAAATATGCCAACAACTATGGAGTGTCTTCAAAGTTACAGAAGGCTATTATGAGCACATTGATCAATTTAGAGCATAAAAAAACGCTCCTTTAAGGAGCGTTTTTGTTAACAGTCAGTTGCTTAGTTTATACTTGCGTGGTATAACCGAGGTTATGTTCCACTATACTTGGTGAATTAACTGGTAATATGTAAAGTGGGGTGTGAAACCCTTGATTGCTAGTGAGCTTTGTTTTGCGTGTAGAACTGCTTTTGTTGTTATCACGTTCTAGCTTTCTTTTTTCTTCTTTCAATTTTTCAATTTCAAGTTGAAGCTCTTCAATTTCACGCTCTTCTTGCAGTCTTTGTCTTTCCATTTCAAGCTCTTTACGTGCTTCGTCATGTTCTTGTGCTTCTGCTTCCCAATCTTCAGCGTCAAAATAGGTTTCACCTTCTTCAGAAAAATCCTCATCATCACAATCCGTGCACACTAACCCGTTTTGAGTCATCAACCAAGTATGCCCGAGCATATGACCATCATATGTATTGGTAACATTATCAATATCATCAATAATATCTTCCATATCATGGTTTAAGAAGATGCTGGTGCCAAGAGGAATATAAAGCCTAATGTGCAACTCTTGTCTTCTGTATTTCTCTTCAGGAGCAAGCTTTATAAAATCATTAAATAGTATCAATGAATCATTTTGCTCATATTCATACTGAATTACGTTGGCGCGCTCTTTAGCTTCCTTCTTTGTTCTGCCATTGGCACTGTAAATCATTCTTACAAATACTGTCCCTTTATCCGATTTACCAACATTCATAGTAACATCGTTTCTATAGTGTGCATCTTCTCCAATGGTCCAATCTAGCTCATCACCCAATTCGTCTTCTTCATAAGGATGCATGTCGTTGACTGCCAAATAATAGACACCACCTTCAACATTTTCAAGAGTTTCTACTTTAGTCACTTTAGAGTGACTTCTAAAATCTCTTCCTAGACTCATAGCAATGTATCCTACAACTACTAATCCAGCCAAAGAAACGAGAGCAGAACTCACCAAAGGAATTTTAGTATCTGCTTGGTAATTGAAAAGAAGTTTCATTCCTCCCGTAACTAACCAAACAATAGGAGCCGCAGCCATTAAAATGATACCAATTATAAGTAGGGTATGATGCTCAGGATTTACCAGCATATGATCTATGTAGCCAGATACATCATGCATGCCAAACATATTGTCTATGACAATAATTTCATGACCAAAAATTGCACCTACAAACGCTATTAATAAAATCACTGCTAAGAACAATAAGGCTACACCTAGCAATTTAAGTGCGATTCTTAGAGCAAATCTTAAGATACGAACTAATGCATCTACCAAACGTTCTACAAAATTTCCAATTCTATCTCCCAGGTTTGGATCATTGGCCATACGCTCCACTTTTTCTCCAACGTTTTTAACGGAGCGTTCTATATTAGAAACGTTGATAGGCTCCCCCTTCATTTGGAGCTTTTGAGTGGTTGTTTTTGCCGCTGGAATTACAATCCAAAGGATAATATATAATAAGAAACCAGTACCCCAGAAGAAAAATGAAGCAGCCCAAATCAAGCGTATCCAAACAGCATCAATGCCAAAGTAAGCTCCTAGTCCAGAGGCTACCCCTCCTAGAACTTTATCATCTTCATCTCTAAATAATTTTCTTCCAAAGCTGTGTGATTTAGAGTAGCTTCCGGTTGATTGATAACCTTTTGACGAGTATGATTTGCTGTAGCTATCATCCTCATCCTCGTCCGTTTCGTAGTCTTCAGGGCTACCTAAAACAGAGATTACAGTTTCAACGTCTGCCATATTGATCACCTCTTTGTTCTTGCTCAATTCTTCTTGAAAGAGCTCAGCAATACGTGCTTCTATATCGGCAACAATTTCTTCTTGTCCTGGATCACCTTTAAGCCTGTCTTTTATGCTTTGCAGATAGGCCGTAAGCTTTTTGTAAGCCTCTTCATCTAAGTGAAAAATGATCCCTGCCAGATTAATATTTATGGTCTTGTTCATGATTATCGTTATTTTTTAGAAGTCGTTACTTCTACAGCTTTTACCAATTCGTTCCAAGTGGTATTTAATTCTTTTAAAAAGCTTGCTCCAGCAGGAGTAAGTGAGTAGTATTTTCTAGGTGGGCCAGATTTAGACTCTTCCCATCTGTAGGCCAGTAAGCCTGCATTTTTTAGTCGCGTGAGTAGGGGATATAAAGTTCCTTCTACAACTATCATCTTCCCGTCTTTAAGCTTTGCAATAATGTCTGATGCGTAGGCATCACCATTTACGAGAATCGATAGAATACAGAACTCCAGAACGCCTTTTCTCATTTGCGCTTTTGTGTTTTCTATTTTCATCTTTAATGATTGTTATTTTTATAATTTAATGGTTTAGGATGCATTTTTTACGGTAAAATCTCCAAAGAGAGAAACCAAAACTCCGCTTCCATCTTCTTCAATAACCAATAAGTGAATTTCAGAATACTTACCTTTTTTTCCTCTGGTGAATAGATAAGCTTTGTCTTCTGAATCATCAGTGCTTTCTTCTGGTAAATCCAAATCTGAATAACCTAAGTTTCCGATCATTCTCTTCATATTCAAAAGCATTTTACGGCTATCGCTATTCTCAGATACTATTAAAGTTGACATTTTGGATATATCTCCTTCGATATTCTTTAATTCATCTCCCCAGTTAAAATCTGTATCTAAAGCGTTATCTAGTTGCTTACTTAGTGAAAGCGCAAATACGTTGTCTTCATTTTCGTACTTGTCGTATACTTTTTGGATTGCATTGCTTTTCTGAGCGGTGGCCGTCAATATCCCTATTAAGAAAGTAAGGGTTAGTAATTTTAGTTTGTTCATGATTTCTATGATTGTTGTTCTAGCAATTTTGCACTACAAAGATATATACAAAAAACGGTACTATGCAAAACAAAGTACTAAAAAATAAACAGTACATTCCTTAAGAAAGTACTTTTGAATTCTTGAATCACTTGTAAAATAAAGGGGTCTAGTGAATAGAGAAGTGTTGAATATTTTTTAAATTTTCTGTTTCAACATACAGAAGATCATCTGATTTTGAAGAAAATTCGCGCGAAACAACGCTCACAGTCTTGACAACTTCCCTATCCATAAGTATGCTTTCTGCTTTATTTTCTTCAAACTGCAGTGTGTGAAAATTGAATATTTCATCAGTAGGGTTATCTCTTAACCAATACTCAAACCATTGGGCTCTTTTCTTTTTTTGATTGGGATTATAAAGAGGGTTTGATTGAAAGATGAGCGGCTTTGGTTCAAATTTATTATGAACTACTTTTTTTTCATCCCACTCAATTTCGTGAATTACGGTTTGAGCACATATGACTAAGGTAAAACCTTGTATACCATCAAATTCGTAGTTGTTTTTAAATTGATCTACCGAGTTGAATTGTAAATAATGAAAAGGGACTAAACCCCTGCTATGCTTAAAATCGGCAGATGTTTTATCAAAATGGAAAACGGAGTTCATGATACACAAAGTCTCACCATTCTTATTGGCTACAAACCAGCTTCCCTGTCCCTCAGGGTCTTTTGGAAAAACTATTTCACTATTTGATGTTGACTGCCGCACAGGGAATACTGCTCGTTCCCGGAGTGGGCTTTCATCTCGATTCTGAGTGGTTATATAGCCATTAGGAGTGGGGAGGTAAGTTATCGTGCACATTCTTACTTTTTTTAAAAGGACGAATAATCAACCTGATTCCTTTATCATAGGTGAAATAGCTTTGTACCCAATTGAGTAAAGCAACCATCTTATTTCTGAATCCAACAAGTGTTATTAGGTGCACAAACATCCAGGTAGACCAAGCTAAGATTCCTTTTAGCTTAATTTGGCCTATTTCAGCTACCGCTCTATTTCTCCCAATTGTGGCCATGCTGCCTTTATCATTATAGATAAAAGGACGGGGAGATTTACCCTGTGCTAATGCATTGAGATTATATGCCAAATTTGTTCCATGTTGGATGGCGGTTTGAGCAACCATAGGATCACCCATGGGGCCAACGGAATTCATCAAAGCAATATCTCCAATGGCATATATAGAATTAGTACCATCAATCAGATTGGTATCATTAACGAGAATTCTACCTCTGTCAATGGATTCTTTAGGAATACCTTCTAATAGATTTCCGGTAACACCAGCCGCCCAGATCAATGTTTTGGCCGGAAGAGATTTGTTGTTCGTTGTAACTGTATCTCCATCATAGTCGTTTACAAAAGTGTTCAGCCAAACTTCTACTCCAAGCTTTTGTAAATACTCTTCTGCCTGACTTCCAGCTTTTTTATTCATGGCCTTGAGAAGAGAATCACCTCCTTCAAGGAGCAATATGCGCATTCTTCTGATATCTAGATCAGGGTAATCATTTGGTAAGACATGATTTTTTAACTCAGCCATTGCCCCGGCCAATTCCACACCAGTGGGGCCACCACCAACAATTACATAATTCATAAGTTTCTCACGCTCAGTTAGATCTGACGTGAGCAATGAGGCCTCAAAGTTCTCTAAAAACAAACTTCTTAGATTCAATGCTTCTGGAACAGACTTCATTGGCATTGCGAGTTGCTCTATTCTTTTGTTTCCAAAATAATTCGAGGTAGAACCTGTCGCAATAACGAGAACATCAAATTTCAGTATTCCGTCTTCTGTATGGAGTTCTTTCTTTTCAGTATCCACATTTTGTGCAACAGTGTTTCTGAAATAGAAGTTCTTTTTGGATTTGAATATTTTACGAATAGGATAGGCTATTGAATCTGGTTCTAATCCAGCAGTTGCCACCTGATAGAGTAATGGTTGAAATGTGTGGTAATTGTTTTTATCGATTAATACAATTTGATAGTGCTTTGAAGAAAGTTTTTTTACGACCTCTAGTCCACCAAACCCAGCTCCGATGATAACAACCCTTTTAAGGTTTGTTTCGGGAATGTTAAGCGATTTCATAACGATGCATTAAGAAGAATGATCTGCGATAATCTTCCAACCATGTTCCTGCTTTTCCCAAACCAATGAATAATGACCTGAAAGGGTATCACTTTTTCTAAATAAATTCCATTTACCTATCACCAAAAAATGTACCGTTCCTAAAGGTTCAAATTCAAGATTCTCAAAAAGCAATGTCCCCATCTTTTCTTTATCTGGGTAACTCTTCTTGTAATTGTCTAAAGTTGTTTGCCAGCCTTTGTTTAAGCCCGATTTCCCAACAAATTTCAATTCATCATTTTTTTGATAAGGTTGCATGAACTCTTCTAGATCTCCATTATTCCAAGCAGCCTGTTGTTCACTCATCAATTTCTTTATTTTCAATTCAGCCTCTTTATTTGTGGGGTGAATTTCAGAACATGAAAACAATAAAAGAACCATTGGTATGATTAATCTTTTCATAGATAGCGCTCTTTTATAATTTTAATATGATGAAGATTGTGACCAGCAATGAGGTAAGGTAAAATCAAGGCCTTTATGGGGTATCCATTTGCAGTTCCGATTCTTAGCAATTGAGCATCGGTTGCATTTGTAAAAAGAGAAATTACCCAATCTCTTGTTTTTGAATATTTATCAATAAGAGCATTCATGTCAATATCCTGCACAGGAGCCTCAATAACCCAGTCATCTTGGTCGAACCCTAATAGATCTCCTTTGGCTCCTCTCATTATCCATAAGGCACGGTATCCAAAAACTACTTCAGAATCTATGATGTGCTGTAATAACTCTTTAATGGTCCATTTACCTTCAGCGTAAGCGTAATTCCCATTTTCTTCAGTCAATCCGCTTAAAAGTTCTAGTGTTGTTGACTTGGCTTTTGAAAGAATATCAACAATGTCATCTCCTTTAACGGCTTCTAAATAAGGTCTATAGAATTTGGGTACATCTTCAATTTCTGGTCTCATAATAATTCTAATTATTGAATGTGTTGACGAGCTTTTGGTTTTCAATTGCCATAGGCTCAGCCACTATAAATTCCTCTTTGCTCATTCTAATAAACTCACCGCAAATTGTGCAGCTCATTCTGTACTCGGTGTATGAAGGGAAAATGGGTAGAAAAAAGAGCGTTACCCATAACTGTCTCTTTTGAAGCATCCAAAATTTAAGATTGTTGCAACGCTCACATTTCCGTTCCTTTAAAGGTCCAATGTTTTTTATTTTCTCGTGACCAAAGCCAATGATGAATATCATGGATTATGGATTTTCTTGGTAGAATCCATCAATAATTTTCCAACCCTTGGAAGTATAGATACACTCAAAACTCACGGAATCATCAATCACGTCATCACCAAATTGAGCTAAGTAATTCAACTGGATAAATCCAATACCAGGATACTTTGGGTTGGCCTTAAAAGAACAAAACTGATAGCTTAATTCGGCTCCTTTATCCGCTATATTCTGGTATACACCTAAAATTCGCTTAGCTTCTTTCAAATAAGACTTTTTAAGAACAATGTAGTTATCAATAGCATGTTCCATCATCACATCTTTCTTGGTACTGTCTACCGGTAAATGATCTACGTAGCTTTGATAATCTAAAAGGTCAACAAACTCCTTTTTTAGATCTTGGTTATTATTGATGATTAAATCGAAGATGTACTTTCCGTAAGGTTCACAATCTTCTTGCGCCATCAGTTGAAAACTAGATAAGATTAATAATATGAACCAAAGTCTTTTCATTCGTAATATTCTTGAAAGGGTTCCATCATATGCCATTCTTTATTCAAGTAACATGCCTGAAATTCTATTACATAGCTGTCTTTTCCCTTTTTATAATGGTAAGTCACGTTCAATCTAAAGAAATACACCAACTTCACATCTTCTAAGGGTTTGGTGCTTACTCGATCTAAGGTATAATAGTTAACGTCATCCGATTCTAAATTGTATTGGCTCTGCATTTCTTTCATCTGTGCAACGAAATTTTCCAGCTGCTCTGGATAACTTTCATTCACGGAAAGCATAAAATCATCTTGGTCGTCTTTTGGCATCCTTTGACGAGCTATAAGCTTATGGTATGTCTCTAAAGAAATGAACCAATCTTCCCATTGTTGATTATCCGAAGAAAAAAAAGTGAATAGAGAATCCCCATATTCTTGCTCGTTCTGTCCGAATGATGAAATGGTTGCAAAAAGGAGTAGGGCAGAGAAGAGAACCTTCAAGGAATTTGACGTTTTATTATTAAAGATTCTAAAGTATAAATATTATTAAATCAGCATAAAAAAACCCACGTAATAAATTACATGGGCAATACAAGAAAACAAACTATACTAAATTTTATACGAAATAGGTATGAAATCGTTTTTTGAAAGTCGAGGTCAAGTTGCTTAATGCAACATTTAATTCTTTTCGGTCTACAGGGTTTTTATAACTTAAATGATGACGTCTTACGATATCAGCACTCAACAAATCCTTGTACCAATTTTTAATCAATTCTTTTCTTTCTTTTCTATTGTCTATAAGCAATAGGCGGTTAGAGAGCTCGCTTATATAAGTAGTGGAAATGGTCTCTTTAGACTCTTTATTCTTAATACTAGTTTGAAGACGGTTTAAAACTTCGGCTCGAATTTTCACAGATGGTGTGTGCATCAGTTTCGCAGTTGGTTAGACTGCAAATATAATAAAATGTAATACTAGTACTACACTGCAGTGGTAAACTACTTGAATCTTTCGCTTGTGGTACCTTGACCAGACTCATGTTCTTCCAGAATTTGCTCCTTTTCTTTTATTCTTAGATATTCTTCATAACAAGCCATTAAAGACATCAGTAAATTATAATCATTCATAGTGCTGATCTGAACTCTAGAATATTTACAGAAAAATAAGAACTCCTCTAACTCGTCCTTAGATAGCCCAGTCATATTCGTAAGTATCTCCCTGTTATTGCCTTGTTTTAACTTGGTTTTGTATTGGTCCTGAGCTTTGAGTATTGCTAGTTTTTTAAGCTGTTTAGAGCGATTGCTAAACATTTCGTACAGTAGATCAACCGGATTGGCAAATGTTGCTGGAGTTGGATTAGGATATTCTATATCTGAATTTTTTGGGACCATCGGTTTCCCGAGTTTCATTTCTTTTGGGTCGTTACTTGTAAGTCGGTAAGAACTAAGGTCAATGTCACTAAGCAAATACGTTTTTTCTTCAAGATAAATGGTAACCATATCTTTTGGTTTCTCATTTAGAATTAAAAAATAGAAATCGTACCCCAAACTAGAAATGATTACGCTGTCACCTTTCTCCATCTCAATATAGAAATAACCGCTACCACCGGTTATTGTCCCTAGAAAATCAGATTTGTTGACAACATGGGCATTACTAATAGGTTTCTTTGTACGTGCATCTAATACTCTACCATAAACCAACATAGTAGAATCTGCTTTCTGAGAAAAACCCGCTAAAGGCATAATTAATGCCCAAATCCATATGTATCTAGATATGTTCCTCACCCTTGTTGGAGCCAAATATGCACTAAAGTTTCAATTATTTTATAATAAGAGAATTCTTTTCTGTTATCCTTAACAAAACTTTAAGTAAATGTAGATTTCAAGTTTCTTAGCCTTTGCTTTATTGCGATATTCGCTCACTTAATTTTTTAATTCACATGTCAGACGATAAGAAGATAATATTTTCAATGGTTGGGGTAAGTAAAGTGTTACCCAACAATAACAAGACGATTTTAAAGAACATTTATCTGAGCTTTTACTACGGAGCCAAGATTGGAATATTAGGATTAAATGGGTCTGGAAAGAGTACCCTGCTTAAGATTATTGCCGGTCTTGAAAAAAGTTACCGTGGTGAAGTTGTTTTTTCTCCAGGATATTCAGTAGGATACCTTTCTCAGGAACCAGAATTAGATGAAAGCAAAACGGTTTTGGAAATTGTAAAAGAAGGAGCCAAAGAAATTGTTGACGTACTTGAGGAATACAATAAAATCAATGATGATTTCGGTTTGCCAGAAGTTTATGAGAATCCAGATAAAATGGAAAAACTTATGGCTCGTCAAGCTGAATTACAAGATAAGATTGATGCTGCCAATGGTTGGGAATTGGAAACAACTTTAAATCGAGCTATGGACGCTCTCAATTGTCCAGATGGGGATACTAATGTTAAACACCTTTCTGGTGGTGAAAAACGAAGAGTAGCCTTATGCCGATTATTGATTCAAGAACCAGATATTTTGTTACTAGATGAGCCAACTAACCACTTGGACGCAGAATCTGTATTATGGTTAGAGCATCACTTACAACAGTATAAAGGGACAGTAATAGCAGTAACGCACGATCGATATTTCTTAGACAACGTTGCAGGTTGGATTCTTGAACTAGATAGAGGAGAAGGTATCCCATGGCAAGGAAACTACAGTTCTTGGTTAGATCAAAAAACCAAGAGAATGGAACAAGAAGAGAAACAAGCCAGTAAAAGAAGGAAAACTCTTGAGCGTGAACTTGAATGGGTACGTATGAACCCTAAAGGAAGAAGAGCGAAAGGAAAATCTCGTTTAAATAGCTACAACGAATTATTGGGTCAAGAGCAAAAAGAAAAACTAGAGAAACTAGAAATCTTTATTCCTTCTGGTCCTAGGTTGGGGAGTAATGTTATTGATGCCGAGCATGTTGCAAAATCTTTTGATGATAAATTACTCTACGAAGACTTGAATTTTTCATTGCCGCCTGCGGGAATTGTTGGAATCATTGGTCCCAATGGTGCTGGAAAGACAACCATCTTTAAGATGATTATGGATCAGTTAAAACCTGATTCTGGTGCATTTAAAACGGGAGATACAGTTAAGATTTCGTATGTAGATCAAACTCATGAAAAGATCGACCCAGAAAAATCAATTTTTGAGATTATCGGTGACGGGCAGGAAAACTTCGATTTACAAGGTCAATCGATCAATTCAAGAGCTTACTTGAGCAGATTTAATTTTGCAGGTGGCGACCAGAGCAAAAAAGTAGGTGTGTTATCAGGAGGAGAAAGAAACCGTCTGCATTTAGCGATGGCTCTTAAAGAAGGTGGTAATGTACTTTTATTAGATGAACCTACAAACGACCTTGATGTAAACACATTAAGAGCCTTAGAAGAAGC